>BAXG01000023.1 GCA_001310455.1 Photobacterium sp. JCM 19050 | reverse complement strand
GGCGTCAATGGTCAATTGACGCCTTTTTTATCTGTGGACGCTATTTTTTCCCGATACCGTACTCACGGAGCTTATTCGCAATCGCGGTGTGGGAGATATCCAGCCGCTTTGCCAGCTTGCGCGTGGACGGGTAGCTACGATACAAAGATTCCAGAATGCCGGATTCGTACCGTTTCATGATGTCATCAAGGGAGCCGTTCAGTGAGTCTTCACTGATAAACTGGGACGATTCTACATCCGGTAATGCAATGTCATCGGCATTCAGGATGCTCGATTCATTCTGGGTTACCGCACGGAACAGAACATTCCGCAACTGACGTACATTCCCCGGCCACGCATACTGGATCAGCGTATTGGCGACATCATCAGCCAAAGTTTGCCGGGGTTGGTGAAGCTCAGCAGCAAACTGGCCGATAAACATTTCTGCCAGTGGCAATACATCACTGGGTCTTTCCCGAAGCGGCGGAATATTCAGCGCCAGGACGTTCAGGCGGTAATAAAGATCTTCCCGGAAATCCCCCTGCTCGATAAGCTCAATCAGATTCTTCTTTGTTGAACAGATTACGCGCACATCCACATGTACTTCCTGCTCCGCACCAACCCGGCGGAAAGTACCGTCCTGCAAGAACCTGAGCAGTTTAATCTGCAGGTGCGCTGACATTTCGCCGACTTCATAGAGGAAAACCGTTCCCCCTTCAGCCTGCTCGAAGATCCCTTTAATAACGGTATGACCATCCGGCGTGGTATGGCCAAAAAGTTCTGATTCTGCCGCATCATCCGGCATGGAAACACAGTTCACGACCATAAACGGCTTGTCAGCACGCAGCGACTGTTTGTGACAGGCGCGGGCCAGCATCTCTTTCCCGGTGCCGGTTTCACCCTGTATAAGCAAGGGTGCATCCAGCATCGCCATTTTCTTGGCCTGGCTGACCAAGTTACGGAATTTGGTGGACTGGCCGACAAAATGTTCAAACCCGTTATCACTCGGGGTGCGGTATACCGTGCCGGGAAGTTGGTTTACCGATACGCGTTTTAGCTGAACTACGGCACTTGCCAGCACCTCGGATTCAGTCTGGTCTGGAATGTAAACCGGCGTGACTTCCATTAGGTAGTCCAGCCCACCCATTACCACCTTGCTGCAAAGCTGGCTCGCACCGTCTTTTTCCAGCCACTGATTAAAGTTGAAATCCGGGAAGATACCGTTGGCCGACTCGCCGATCAGGCTCTCTTCTGAACGGCCGAGAAGTTGAGCGGCCGCCCGGTTTGCCATATCAACTTTCCCGCCAAGACTCAGGGAAAATACCGGGTCGGTCAGGCTTTCCAACAGTGCCCGGAGCTCGCGGTGTTCACGCTCGGCCGGCAAGAACTGAATTTTGCGCACATCGGTCACTCCGCTAATCAGACGGATCTGCGACATCAGCGCACTGAAGGCCTCAAATTCAATTTCCGGACAGTTGAGGTAAATAATGCCTGACTGGTCGATTTCTATCCCCGGAGATCAATCTCTCGGTTGGCTAAAATCTCCAGCAGTTCTCTGGTTAATCCAAGTCTGTCTTCACAAAAGACCTGTAAACGCATAGACACAACCCTGTTTGGATAACGGCTCGGCCGGTTGATTTGAAAGTGTCACGAAATGTTGACAATTGAAGGGAGTTTGCGGGGACAGGGGCATTCAGTCAAGACGGCAGGCGCTAAATCGCCTGCCGGATTACATTTTTAAACCAATTGGGTTACTACGTTGGTATCAGTCTGACCTGCATCAATCCTCTTTCTGGCGCAACTCACGAAGGAGCTGCCGACGGAACTCTGACAGTTTTGGCGGCTCATCACCCAGCCACGGCAGCGGGCGCATCAGGGCGATAGCTTTTAGCCCCAGGCGGGCGGTTAACAGGCCAACACCTACCCCTTGGGCAAGTCGGGCTGACATTTTCCCTGCAAGGTTCATAGACAGAAGATCCATACCGGCATCGGTTACCAGCTCCGAAGCCCCGGCTAGTGCCATATTGACGAATACCAATTTGAGCAGGCGAATGCGGGCCCAGTAGCCAAGTTCAACACCATATACCCGGGATATCTGTTCCAACATCCGAAGGTTACGCCACGCCACCAGCAACATGTCGGCCACCGCAAGCGGCTGATAGCAACCATCAACGCTGAGTCAGAAGCGTAGCGCGCCACCAGCTTGCGGGCTTTTTCATCCTGGCATGAGAGCACCGTATGTTCATAAATTTCCAGCACTTCCCGGTCTGCATGCGCCGGTTTAACCTGCTGCTGCCAGCGTTCAAAATGGGCGCTTTCTGCCATCAGGCTTTGCTTGGCCAGTTTTTCACAAAACGGTTTGGCTTACCAATTTCATTGTTATCTGCCAGCTCCTGGGCAACATCTTTTTCTGTCTGGCGGTTACGAAGACGCCGCAGTGCCAAGAACTCACGAGTCAGCGCAGCAAGGCCCATCCCTGCTCCACCGGCGACCAATGCCCCCCAGCCGAGCGTCAGCCAATCTGCGCTTTGCCAGGCCGTCCAGATGGTATCCACACCTTGCCACGCGGCAAGTCCGAGTCCACCCACAATCAGGCTGCGAAAACCCCACCGTTTCTTTTTCGGTATTACTGCGGTTTCCACCGCCTGCTCAAGCTCCCGGTTTTCTGTTTCGTTTGCAGGTGTAAACCCTCTCTCACTCTCAAATGACTGCCCCGGAACCAACCCGGTATCATCGTGTTTGGGCATATTGAGGTGTTGCTCGAACACCACTTTTTGTTTGAGTTCACTCATTTCAGTTTGTCTCCGAGCAAAAATTGAAGCGCTTTGTCCATTCGGATATGTGGCAGTGGGTCATCCATTGATACCGCTTTGGGCCTGAATGCCTGAAAATCGAACCCTTGTTTTTGCCAATACTCTGCATCCGGCAGTTTTGCAGGAACATCCCCGGGATAAACCGTCAACGCCTGCCCATCGAGGTTAGTGCCACGAAGCGCGGGTACCTGTTTCCCGTCATGGGCAACGTAGCCGGCTTCCGTCGCTTCGATAGAGGCAATACTGATGCACTCAATGGCAATGCCGTCAAACGTCACCTTCTGCCGGGCTCCGTAAATCAGCTGGTTCAGCATCGCAACCAGGTTTGCATGTTGGTCCGGGGTAATGTGGTCCGCCTTGGTCGCCGCAAACAAAAGCTTATCAATGCGCGGGGAAAACAGGCGCTTCAACAGGCTGTTTCTGCCGTAGTGGAAACTTTCGATAAGCTCAGACAGGGCCTGGCGCATATCACCGAACACTTCCATTCCCTGATTCAGGGGCTGCAGTGCATCTACCAGAACAATCTGGCGGTCAAAACTTGAAAAGTATTCACGGTAGAATTTCTTTACCACATGCTGGCAATAGTAGTCATACCGCTGCTTCAAGCGGGCGTAATAACTGCCCTCGGCCGGTTTTTCCGGCATGTCGCCGGTAACCGGGAAGAACTGGACAACCGGCGCCCCGGCGAGCTCTCCGGGCAAGACAAAACGACCGGGTTGCACGTAATGCAGGCCGCACTCATCTTTACACCGGTGAAGGTAGTCAGTGTATAGTTCGCTTATCCGTGCAATTTCACCGTCATCCGCCGTGGCGTTCAAATCAACAGATTCCATCGCTGCCAGCCACACTTTGGCGGCTTCAGCCCGGCAACCGGTGAGTTTTTCACATTGCAGTTTCGACCAGCTGGCAAAATCCAGATTGAGCATCGGCAGATCAAGCAACCATTCACCCGGGTAATCGACAATGTCGATGTATAGCATGGCTGTTTCCTGCAACATCGACATCGCTGAACCTTTTACCCGGTAGCGAAGGGCAAGACGGATTTCGCTTACGTCTCGGGTTGGTTCTGGCCATCGGGGAGGTTGGCTGTTAAGCGCGCCCATCGCTTCATCATAGGCGAAGCTCGGCATGCTAAGATCAACCTGTTGCTCGCGGCGAGCTCCCACAAGGCGACCTTCACGGCTAGGCGCAAACAGCGGCAATGCATCATGGGTTCCGGAATGAAGCAACTGGTTGACCAGCGAGGTAATGAATGCGGTTTTACCGGCGCGGGAAAGGCCGGTTATCGCCAGGCGTACATGGCGGTCCAGGGTACGGCTGACCAATTTATCGAAAGTGCGTGACAGGGATTTCATCGTTTTGATTATTATCTCCGGCCTAAATCAGAAACGGCAGCACCGGTTAACGGGACTGCCGCTTTCTTAAGACATTCAGCAGTTCAGGCTTTTCCGGTCATTATGACGGAAAGCGTATCAAAGTTCCCTGAACTCTCGCTGAACACGGAAGCTTGATGAGGTGACATAGGCCTCCATGTCGCGTACTTTCCGCTCCATGGCATTCAGCTCATGCTCAAGATCATTCAACACCCGGTTCGGGGTTTGGCCTGACTGCCACGGCTTCTGTTTTACCTGGTGCTGACGCTGCTGATTAACTTGCTCCTCCTTTTCAGTCGGCATTTTTTCAAGAATCAGCATTGCCGCCACATAAGCCACTATAATGAAGAACCCGCCGCCCAGCAGGAATGCTGAGACAACCAGGATGCGAACCAGCCAGATTTCCATATCGAAATACTGTGCCAGCCCGGCGCAGACCCCGCCCAGTTTCCCGTTTGCGGGGTCACGGTAAAGGGTCTTAGCCATTATTACGCCTCCATTCCGGAACTTCTGCATCCAGAATTCGCTCCAGGGAGCCGACACGCCTTTGCAGTTGTTCTGCACGCTCTGCCAGTTCTTGCAACTTCTGGATATCATCACCACTCAGGCCTTCGCCGACCTGACGCTTACTCCTGTAATGCAGCCACAGCCAGAGAGGGGCCACAAACAGGAGAAACACCACCAATGGAACACTAAGGAACGCCATAGACATAGTTATCTCCTGCTGAATTCTTATTGTTTATCCTGCATTTCCTGCTTGAGTTTCGCCAGCTCTTTCTCAATCTCATCTTCTGCCTGTAGCTCAGCAAATTCATCTTCCAGGCGTTTGCCCTTACCGATGCTGTAGCTGTCAGCTTCCGCTTCGATTTCATCAACCCGGCGCTCATATTGTTCAAAGCGGGCCATCGCTTCGTCAATTTTACCGGAGTCCAGCTGACGGCGGACATCGCGGCGCTGGCTTGCCGCTTCGCGGCGAAGTGCCAAGCCTTGCTGGCGGGCACGGGTCTCACGAAGCTTCTCTTCAAGCTCGGCGATTTCCGTGGTCAGTTTAGCGATGGTTTCCTCAATCAGGTGTTGCTCTTCGTTCAATGAAGCCAGCAACTCTGTCACTTTCTGTTTTTCAATCAGCGCTGAACGGGCCAAATCTTCGCGCCCCTTCTGCACTGCCAGCGTGGCTTTTTGCTGCCAGTCGGCAAGTTGCTCTTCACAACGCTTGATTCGGCGAGCCATATCTTTTTGCTCGGCCATGGCTTTGGCTGATGAAGTACGCACTTCTACCAGTGTGTCTTCCATCTCCTGAATGATCAGGCGAACCATTTTTTGTGGATCTTCAGCTTTATCCAGCAGGGAATTGATATTGGCATTCACAATATCGGCAAAGCGAGAAAAGATACCCATAATTCACTCCTTCTTAAGACTGACGCATTTTGGTGTTAAACCGGAAAACTAAGAGGTACACCTTGCTACAGTCTTGATTGTCTTTGGCGTCGAATTATCTATATCAAGTTGCGTGCCAACGTTTAATTTCCCTATTTTTCAGTTAATTAAATCAAATGAGACTTTTTTGACCATCTCCGATATGATGGAAAAAACTAAATTTTGGTGAAAATGACCATGCAGAAGCCGCAGTCGTTAATTGGTGAATCTGAACCCTTCCTTGCTGTGCTGGATCAGGTGTCCCGCCTGGCTCCATTAAACCGCCCGGTGCTGGTAATTGGTGAACGGGGAACAGGTAAGGAGCTGATCGCCCAGCGCATTCACTACCTTTCGGGACGTTGGGACGGGCCATTGGTAAGCCTTAACTGCGCAGCGTTCAGTGAGGGACTGATTGATTCTGAGTTATTTGGTCATGAAGCCGGGGCGTTTACAGGAGCAAAAGCCCGGCACCAGGGGCGTTTTGAACGCGCTGAAAACGGAACCCTGTTCCTTGATGAACTCGCCAATGCCCCAATGTCTGTTCAGGAAAAACTGCTCCGGGTCATTGAATATGGAGAGTATGAACGCGTGGGGGGCAGCAAGACCCTCAACACAGATGTCCGCTTGGTGTGTGCAACGAATGAATACCTGCCGGAGGTGGTTGAACAAGGCCGTTTCCGGGCAGACCTCTTGGATCGCCTTGCCTTTGACGTTATTCACCTCCCACCACTTCGAGAGCGGAAAAGTGACATCATGGCACTGGCAGAGCACTTCGCCATTAAAATGTGCCGGGAGCTGGAATTGCCCTACTTTGCCGGCTTCAGTGAGCAAGCCGAACAAGCACTGATCAACTACCCTTGGCCGGGCAATGTCCGGGAACTTCGAAACGTGGTGGAACGCTCAGTCTACCGTCAGGATGACCATGACTCTCCCATTTACCAGATCCTGTTCGACCCATTTACCTCCCCATGGCAACAAGCCCCGGTCGAGACAGCGACCACAAGTGAAGAATCGCCGGTGACAAATGGGGTTTCCCTGGTTTTTCCAATGGATATCAAAAAACTTCTGGAAGACACCGAAGTAAAAGCCATTCAGGAAGCGCTGAGCCTGTCTCGTTACCATCAGGGAAAAACGGCAGAAATGCTGGGGCTGAGCTACCATCAGCTCAGGGGTCTTTTGAAAAAGCACAAACTGTCGACCGAAAAACCTTGAAAGATCAGGACAAAACTCCCGACAAGCAGACATCTTTTCCACTGATTCAGGCAGCTTCTCACTTTCGCCTCAGTTTGTGGCCTAAGCATGGAGACCCATTACGTTAAGTGTTAAATTAGTCTCCTCAATCTAAATAAGTATTTATTTGATATGCGCAGCTTAACTCGGCTTTTTTGCCTGATAACGGGGTTAATGACCCTGGTTGGGTGTGAAGATGCAGAGCGAGAGAGCACTATCCGGCAGCGAGGGTTTGTTTACTGCACCCTGGGACAGCCGAATACCTTCAATCCTCAGCTCACGGACGGCGGGATTACGGTCGATACGCTATCGGCCAGATCTATGACAGGCTTGTCAGGTTTGATCCCAAATCCGTTGACCCGGTTCCGATGCTAGCGGAAAGCTGGAACGTCAGCGAAGACGGAAAAACGTATACGTTTAAGCTGCGCAAAGGCGTCAACTTTCAGGTAACTGACTGGTTCGTCCCTCACAGAGAAATGACAGCGGAAGATGTCGTTTTCAGCTTCCGCCGGCTGATTGATCCCAATCATCCTTTCCATTTGGTTTCCGGTGGTCAATATCCCTGGTTTGACAGCACTGATTTCATCGGGCTGGTTGAAAACGTTGATGCACCGGATGATGAAACGGTCAGGTTTACACTCTCCAGGCCGGATGTCTCATTTCTTGCTACGCTTGCCACCAGCTATGCCGTCGTTCTGTCAAAGGAATATGGCGAGTATTTGCTGGCAGAAAACAGACCGGGAGAAATCGACACCAAGCCGGTCGGCACCGGCCCGTTCTTTGTTGATGATTACCACCCAGGGGATTATATCCGGCTTCGCCGCAACTGGAGCTACTGGCAAGGCGCCGCTTCAATGGAGCAGGTGGTATTGGATATATCCTCCCGCGGAACCGGAAACCTTGCCAAGTTGCTGACCGGAGAATGTGATGTATTGCCGTCACCGGTTGCCAGCCAGTTGCCCATCATTCGAAGCCGAACCGAATTTAACCTTAGCTCTCAGACCGGGATGAACACGGCATACCTTGCCCTAGATACCCGGCATCCGGCTTTATCTGAACTGGAAGTACGAAAAGCCGTCAGTCTGGCAATAAACCGTAGCAACCTAATCAGTTCAGTGTATTATGGCACCGGCGCAGAGGCCGGGGCTCTTTTGCCTCCGAATTCCTGGGCTCACAAGCCGGATTCCGACGTGAAAATTTACGACCCGAAACTCGCCAAAGTGCTCATGCAAAAGCCGGTTACCGTGACGGTTTCGACGTAAACCTGACAATCACCCACGAGCCTCGTCCGTATAACCCCAGCCCGAGAAAAATGGCTGAGCTTATTCAGGCAGACCTGGCACAAATCGGTATCAGGGTGAACATCAATGATCTTCAAGATGTATCCCGCAAAACCATTCGCGAATCGCAGATGCACGGAATGGTTTTGACCGGCTGGGTAGCCGACAGCGGCGACCCGGATAACTTCTTGCGGCCGTTGCTTTCCTGCAGCGCCAAATTTACCGGATGGAACCTGTCAAACTGGTGTAACCGGTATTTCGATCGCGCCCTCAATGACGCTATCGCCGTCAAGGACAGACAAATGCGTACCCTCTACTACGCAAAGGCACAGGAAATTCTCTCAGAGCGGATGCCAGTCGTGCCCCTGGCCCATGGTATTTACTATTCAGCAGCGGCCCGCTCACTGCATGGTTTGGAGATAAATTCTTTTGGTTCACAGTCATTCGTCGAGGTCTCACGGGGTTACTGACAGATGCTGATTTACACCATCCGGCGCCTGAACCTCTTTGTGATCACCATGCTTATCCTGTCAATGGTGGGCTTCAGTATTTTGCGCCTCGACCCAGAATCCATTTGGAGCCAGCACAGCTATTGGGGTGGCTGGTTCGACTACCTGCAACAGCTGTTTTCCGGAAACCTGGGAACAACCTTGTCAGGCGCATCAGCCAGTGCTGAAGTCATCGCTGTTTTCCCTGCGACACTGGAGCTCTGTTTCTTTGCTTTCCTGCTTGCCCTGCTCCTTGGAATTCCTTTGGGGACCATTTCCGGTGCCAACAAAGGCGGCATTTCAGATACCGCAATCTCTTTCGGTACCTTGATTGGTTTTTCTGTCCCGGTATTCTGGATGGCCGTAATCTTCATTACCTTGTTCTCGCTCAACCTGGGCTGGCTCCCGGTATCTGGGCAGTACAATGTATTGTATGAAATTCCGCAAGTTACCGGCTTTGCGCTGATTGATGTTTTGTTGTCTTCCCATCCTTACCAATCAGCAGCAATGGAAGATATTCTTCGCCACCTTATATTGCCGACCATCGTACTTTCCATTGCCCCGATGACGGAAGTTATCCTGTTGATGAAAGCCTCCGTCGCGCACGAAATGACGCAAAACTATGTGAAAGCCGCTGCGACCAAAGGCCTCAGCCGCAGTGAGATTGTCCGTCGCCACGTTATGAAAAATGCCCTTCCCCCTTTGCTGCCGAAGCTGGGTCTGCAATTTTCGACGGTGCTGACGCTGGCAATTATTGTGGAATTTATTTTTAACTGGCCGGGTATCGGACGGTGGTTGCTTGATGCGATTGCGCACCAAGACCACGTTGCCATTCAGGCCGGTGTTATCAGCGTGGCTACCTCCGTATTGCTGGTGAACATTCTCACCGAACTTGCCGGTGCAGCTGTCAATCCCCTGGTAAGGAAAGAGTGGTATGCCAACAAATAACGTTTATCAGGAAGAGCAGATCCCAACCCAGCTGTCACGCTCCTGGCATGCTTTCCGTTCCAACACACCGGCAATGTTCGGTTTCTGGTGTCTTTGTGCTCTGCTGTTTACCACGATTTTCGCCCCGTGGCTGGCTCCTTATGATCCGCAGCACCAAACCGGCGTCTTGTTAATCCCGCCATCCTGGGACAGCACTGGTCGCGTAGAGTTTTTCCTCGGTACCGATGATTTGACCCGCGATGTGCTGTCGCGCCTTATCATGGGATCCCCCTGACATTCGGCTATGCCATTGTCATTGCGTTTTCATCAGCTGTTGTCGGCTCCCTGATTGGTGTGCTGGCCGGTATGACCCGCGGCCTTGTCTCCAGCGTGCTTAATCACGTTCTCGATACCGTGCTCTCGATTCCAACCATCTTGCTGGCCATTATCGTAGTGGCATTCTTCGGCCTGGAGAAACCACGATCTTACTTGCCGTGTGGCTGGCACTTATCCCGCGCTTTATCCGGGCGGTTTACACTGCCGTTCACCGGGAGGTAGAGAAAGACTATATCGTGGCAGCCCGACTTGACGGCGCAAACTCGGCTTATTTGCTTTATCACTCCATCCTGCCCAACATCCTGACGGTGCTGAGCACAGAATCTACCCGGGCATTGTCAGTGGCTATTCTTGATATTGCCGCACTGGGCTTTCTCAGCTTGGTGCACAGGCTCCGTCTCCGGAATGGGGAGCAATGCTTCGCGATTCACTGGAGCTTATATACAACGCCCCATGGACAGTGACCCTGCCCGGGCTGACAATCATGTTCAGCGTTTTAGTGGTTAACCTGGTGGGTGGTGGCATCACCCAGGCAATTAACGCAGGTACAGAGTAATGCCGTTACTTGATATCAGACACCTGACTATTGAAATCGATACCCCACAGGGCATGGTAAAAGCCGTCGACCGTATGAGCCTTACCATCAATGAAGGGGAAATCCGCGGTCTGGTCGGGGAGTCCGGCTCCGGCAAAAGCTTGGTAGCAAAAGCCATTTGCGGTGTGACTAAAGACAACTGGCGCGTGAGTGCTGACCGTCTTCGTTTGGGGAATGTTGATTTACTGTCTCTGTCTCCCCGTGAGCGACGCAAGATCGTTGGCCGTGAAATCGCATGGTATTTCAGGAGCCAAGTACCTGTCTTGACCCTTCTGAAGCAGTGGGCAGCCAGTTGGAGGAAGCCATTCCATCCGATTCGTTTTCCGGTCACTGGTGGCAGCGCCTTAACTGGCGCAAGCAGCAATCCATTGCTTTGCTTCATAAGGTCGGTATTAAAGACCATAAACGGGTGATGGACTCTTATCCCTATGAGTTGACTGACGGCGAGTGCCAGAAGGTGATGATCGCCATGGCGATAGCCAACCGCCCTCGCCTGCTGATTGCTGATGAGCCAACAGCAGATCTGGATCCGATTACCCAGTCCCAGATCTTCCGCTTGCTCAGCCGCACCAACCAGTTAGCGAACACCACCATTTTGCTGATTAGCCATGACCTCACCACGGTGACACAATGGTCTGACAGGATTACGGTGATGTACTGCGGCCAGTCAGTGGAGTCAGCCAGCCGGAAACAACTGCTCGAATCACCACATCACCCCTATACCGAAGCCCTGCTCAAGGCGATGCCTGATTTCAGTAAAGACATCCCGCACAAAAGCCACTTGCAGACGCTGCCCGGTTCGATTCCTCCTCTCCAGCACCTGCCTATTGGATGCCGGTTGGGACCACGTTGCCCCTATGCCCAACGTAAATGTGTGGAAGTGCCGCAAAGCCTTCGTGTAAAGAACCATAAGTTCAGCTGTCATTTCCCGCTGAATATGGAGCAAGAAAAATGACAGCACTGCTCGAAGTCACCGATCTGAAGAAAGACTATTACAACCACACCAGCCTGTTGGGAAGGCGCACGGTAGAAGCCATTAAGCCCATTTCGTTTTCTCTCGAGGTTGGCCAGACACTGGCATTAATCGGTGAGAACGGTTCAGGTAAGTCGACACTGGCAAAAATGCTGGCCGGGGTGACTGCGCCCACATCCGGTGAGATCCGGGTCAACGGCGAATTACTTTCCCACGGTGACTACCAAACCCGGTGCAAACTGATCCGGATGATCTTCCAGGACCCAAACACTGCCCTCAACCCACGTCTGCGTATTGGCTCGATCCTTGAGGGGCCACTGAAGCGAAATACCAACATGACGCCTCAGGAGCGGGAGAAGCGAATCTACAGCACTCTTCGCCGTGTTGGCCTTTTACCGGAACACGCGCACTTCTATCCGCAGATGCTGGCAACCGGACAAAAGCAACGTGTCTCCCTGGCAAGGCTCTGATCCTGCAGCATGTGTCATTGTTGCTGATGAGGCACTAAATGGCCTAGACATGTCCATGCGCTCACAAATCATCAACCTGCTGTTGGAGCTTCAGGAAGAGATGGGCCTTTCCTATATCTACGTGTCACAACACATGGGCATGGTAAAACACATCTCTGACAAGGTGATTGTGATGCAGGACGGTGAAGTGGTAGAAAAGGGCCCGACAGAGCAGGTATTTACTGACCCTCAGCACAGCCTGACCCAACGCCTGCTGGAGAGCCATTTCAGCACGCCGTCCCTTGACCGCAAAGCCCGCTACTGCAACAACCAGTAATCATCTCACCGGATCTCCCGGGTATTCTGGACATAAAAAGGCCGGTTTGATTCCTATCAAACCGGCCTTTTTGTGTTTACATGTGCTGCTGGGGTAGGTTACTCAGACACGCAATGAGGCATTGATTGCTGCCAATACAGCAGCCGGATCCTCAGACTTGGTAATTGGGCGTCCAATAACCAGGTAATCTGAACCCGCCGCGACGGCATCAACCGGCGTCATGATACGACGCTGATCGCCAGCGTCACTGCCAGCAGGTCGGATACCCGGTGTCACCAATTTGAATTCTGTACCCAAAGCAGATTTCAACAGGGTAGACTCCTGAGCAGAACAGACAACACCATCCAGGCCGCTGTTTTTCGTCAGGGTTGCCAGAGAAAGTACATGCTCCTGAGGTTCGCGGGTGATCCCGATACCGGCCAAATCAGACGCTTCCATGCTGGTCAGTACAGTTACGCCAATCAGCAATGGTTTATCTTTTCCGTATGGCTCAAGCGCTTTGCGGGCCGCAACCATCATACGTTCACCACCGCTTGCATGAACGTTCACCATCCAGACACCCAGCTCTGCTGCTGCTGCGACAGCGCGCGCGCATGTGTTTGGGATATCATGGAATTTCAGGTCCAGAAAGACGCTGTGACCCCGTTGATGTAAAGCACGCACAAACTCTGGACCGAACAATGTGAACATTTCCTTGCCCACTTTCAGGTGGCAACTGCCCGGTACCAACCGGTCAACGAACGCCAGCGCGTCATCCTTGTTTGCGTAATCCAGTGCAACTATAACTTTAGGGTCTTGCATCATATCTCCTGATCACTCTCCATCCAGGCCACGAATTGGCTTTATCGTGCCCCAGCTCTTACAAGACGGGCAATGCCAGTAAAGGGAATGGGTTGAGAACCCACACTGGCGGCAGCGGTATCGCGGCTTAATCTTGATGTGTTCACCTACCAGACCTTTGAGTGTCTTCAGGCTGTCACGGGCACGCTCATTTTCCGCTTCATCCACATGGTATTTCATGAGATGGTGGAACCCCTTCATGGTTGGGTTCCGGGTTAACTGACGGGTAAGGTAGTTTTGCGCCATCGCATTTCCCTGCGATTTTTTGATATTGTCGGCCAACATCAATTCAGCGCTCGCACCCGCCCCTTTCTCAATACAGTAGTTAAGAAAACGTGTAAGTTGGTTGTCTTTCTTAAGATGACTGTAGCAGGTTACCAACAGCGGCAATGCTTCACTGGCAAAGTCGATATCTTGCTCGATGATGTGCTCGAGACTTCTAACCGCGGATTTATAGTCATCCTGCTGCATTTCCATTTTGGCAATCATCAGACTCGCTCTGACACAGCTTTTGTCGGAAGACATTGCCTTTTTAAGCTGTTGCCTCGCCTGGGAGGTTTCACCTGCAGCAATGGACAACATTGCCAACTCGCACCAGAAATGTCCTATGTCCCGTCTGAGCTTGGTTTTACCTAACTTAACCAACTGCGTCGCCATATCGATGGCGCGATCCCACTCCCGGGTCTGTTGATAGATAGCCAACAATTGGCGAAGCGCAGATTCACGGTAGTCCGGCTCATCCAGTAGTTGGGAAAAAATCTTTTCGGCGCGGTCAAAGAAACCGGCAACCATATAGTCTTTTGCCAGTTGCTGAAGTGCAAGGTTTCGTTGGTCGGTGGTCAGATTAGGACGTGCAATCAAATTCTGGTGGATGCGGATTGCGCGGTCGACTTCACCACGGCTTCGGAAAAGGTTACCCAACGCCAGATGGGTATCTATGGTTTCGTTATCGACCTGCAACAGTTCGATGAAGAGATCGACAGCTTTATCCGACTGGTCTGAAAGTATCAGGTTCAGACCAGTGACATACTGCCGGGATATTTGGTGAGACTTCTCTTCGCGTTGGTGTCGGGCATTCCTGTTACCCATATACCAGCCATAGCCAGCAGCAATTGGAAGTAACAGAAACAGCAACTCCAGCATGGATTATTCCTTAACTGGCTCCGTGCGCAGCTTATCGAGTTCCTGCTGCTGTTTGTTGACTTGTTTCTGTAAACGACGGGCAGAGAAGCGGGCACGAACATAAAGCAAACCGCATACAAGCCAGCCGAGGATAAAACCGAGGCCAAAAGCACCACCCAATAAAGTAGACAGACGGAATTCGCCCTGAGCAGCGAGGAAATTAAAACCTACCAATCCTGGTTCACTGAGCCCAACGCCAGCGCTACCAGGAAAAAGACAACTAAAATGACGATGCTCAATACCTTCACAATATTATCCTTTTTATCCTTTAATCCTGTGAAACCGTGCTGAGGAGAGGAAGAACTTCGGGCTGCCCGGTTTCACTGAGCTAACCTGCCGATTATGCAGTAAATTCACTTGTCAGACCATCGAAAACAGGTAAAAAAAACGGCATACCTGATGCATGCCGTTTTTTCAATCGAATCTCGCTTAGCTATAGATGTCCACGCGGTCGCGCAACTCTTTACCAGGCTTGAAGTGAGGAACGTACTTGCCGTCCAGTTCAACTTTATCACCTGTCTTTGGATTGCGACCCACGCGTGGCGCACGATAGTGCAAAGAGAAACTACCAAAGCCACGAATCTCGATGCGATCGCCTGATTCCAAAGTCTTTGCCATATGTTCAAGGACTTCCTTGACAGCATCTTCAACCTGCTTTGCAGACAGGTGACTCTGTTGATTGCACAAACGTTCAATCAGTTCAGACTTGGTCATAGATACCCCGCTATTTTAGTATGTTTCTCAACATTATAGCCATTGAGGGGGAAATTTCCCCCTCAATTATGCGAATTATTCGCCTTTAGCTGCTTTGAAAGCTTCAGCCATAGCAGAAACAACAGTGTCTTCCTGCTTGTTCAGGGCAGCCATTGCTTCTTGCTCGTCAGCTTCGTCTTTCGCACGTACAGACAGGTTGATTACGCGGTTCTTGCGGTCAACGCCAGTGAACTTAGCGTCCAGCTCGTCGCCAACAGACAGAACCAGAGTTGCGTCTTCAACACGGTCACGTGAAGCTTCAGAAGCGCGGATGTAACCTTCTACGCCTTCAGCCAGCTCAATAGTTGCACCTTTAGCGTCAACGGCAGTTACCTTACCTTTAACGATAGCGCCTTTCTTGTTAGCTGCCATGAAGTTGTTGAATGGGTCTTCTTCCATTTGCTTCACGCCCAGAGAGATGCGCTCGCGCTCAGCGTCGACTTGCAGAACTACTGCAGTGATTTCGTCGCCTTTCTTGAATTCGCGAACTGCTTCTTCACCTGGCATGTTCCAGCTGATGTCAGACAGGTGAACCAGACCGTCGATGCCGCCGTCCAGACCGATGAAGATACCGAAGTCAGTGATAGACTTGATCTTACCAGTTACTTGGTCGTTCTTAGCGTGAGTTTCTGCGAACTGCTGCCAAGGGTTAGCTTTACACTGCTTCAGACCCAGGCTGATACGACGACGTTCTTCGTCGATATCCAGAACCATAACTTCAACTTCGTCACCCACGTTAACAACTTTAGATGGGTGGATGTTCTTGTTGGTCCAATCCATTTCTGAAACGTGTACCAGACCTTCAACACCTTCTTCGATTTCTACGAAGCAGCCGTAGTCAGTCAGGTTGGTTACGCGACCAGACAGCTTAGTGCCTTCTGGGTAACGCTTAGCGATAGCAACCCATGGATCTTCACCCAGTTGCTTCAGACCCAGAGATACGCGAGTACGCTCACGGTCGAACTTCAGAACCTTAACTGCGATCTCGTCGCCAACGTTAACGATTTCTGATGGGTGCTTAACGCGCTTCCACGCCATGTCAGTGATGTGCAGCAGGCCGTCAACGCCGCCCAGATCTACGAATGCACCGTAGTCAGTCAGGTTCTTAACGATACCCTTAACTTCCTGACCTTCCTGCAGAGTAGCCAGCAGTTCGTCGCGCTCTTGGCTGTTTTCAGATTCGATAACAGCACGGCGAGAAACAACAACGTTGTTGCGCTTCTGGTCCAGCTTGATTACTTTGAACTCAAGCTCTTTGCCTTCCAGGTGAGCAGTGTCACGTACTGGACGAACGTCTACCAGTGAACCTGGCAGGAACGCACGGATGCCGTTCAGTTCAACAGTGAAGCCACCTTTAACTTTACCGTTGATAACACCCATAACAGTTTCAGCGTTCTCGTAAGCTTTCTCCAGTTGGATCCAAGCTTCGTGGCGCTTCGCTTTCTCACGAGAAAGCTGAGTCTCACCGAAACCGTCTTCAACTGCGTCCAGAGCTACGTCAACTTCAGAACCAACTTCGATTTCCAGTTCGCCAGCAGCGTTTTTGAACTGCTCAGCTGGAATTGCTGATTCTGATTTCAGGCCTGCGTCTACCAGAACGAAACCGTTCGCGATAGAAACTACAGTACCTTTAACGATCGCACCTGGGCGAGTTTCGAGTTCTTTCAGGGACTCTTCAAAGAGTTGAGCAAAAGATTCAGTCATTGATTCAATCTTCAGTTAATTAAACGTCCACGGGTGTCCTACCGCGTGGGGTTGTTAATAATATCAGCCATCGTCCTTGACGCTGATTTTTGCCCTACAACTTATGCTGCGGACAGTTTGGACTCTGCGAAGGATAGCACCTTTTCCAGTACCTGCTCGATGGTCAGGCTGGTTGAGTCGATAACCAGTGCATCCTCGGCGGGACGTAACGGCGCAACAGCACGATTTCTGTCGCGATAGTCACGTTCCTCTATTTCTTTCAAAAGGTGGTCAAAGCTAACATCTAACCCCTTTTCTTGCAACTGTTTCATGCGGCGATTCGCGCGTTCTTCCGCGCTTGCATCGAGGAAGATTTTTACCTCGGCACCGGTAAACACAACGGTACCCATATCACGGCCGTCAGCCACCAATCCGGGGGCATCTGCAAACGCACGCTGACGGCGAAGCAACGCTTCACGGACACGTGGCAAAGCAGCGATCTTCGAAGCCGCATTGCCAACTTCTTCGGTGCGCAAAGTACGTGAAACGTCTTCACCTTCCAGGATGACTTTTACCAGTTCACCCTCCGCCTTGAACTGAACGTCCAGGCTGACCGCCAGAGGAACCAGCGCATCTTCAGATTCGGTATCCACACTGTGGTGAATTGCAGCTAGCGCCAACACACGATAGATAGCGCCGGAGTCTAACAAATGCCATCCCAGTTTTTCCGCCAACAGCATACAAAGCGTACCTTTGCCAGCTCCACTTGGGCCATCAACGGTGATAATGGGTGCACTACCTGACATAGACTTCTCCAACTTTCTCGTTTTGGGTTTGTGTTGTCCGGCAAATATGACACCCACTTTAGCGAGGCGTTCCATCCGGACAATGGAAAATCCGGCACTTATTATAAAGAAGTTGTGACCAAAATCCCATCTATTCACCAGACGGCCAAAACTTTCTTTGCCTAAATTCCTATAAATAGAAAAGCGGCCTGTCAGATACCTGACAGGCCGCTTCCCTTTTTAATTCGCCGTTTAGCGCTGGCAGATACTTTCCAACTTTTCGAAGTAATCCGGGAAAGTTTTAGATGTACAGCCCGGGTCATTGATAGTGACCGGCGTATCACTGAGCGCCACAAGGGAAAAACACATTGCCATGCGATGGTCATTGTAGGTATCAATCGCTGCGTGCGTCAGAGATTCCGGAGGTGTAATAGTGATGTAATCATCACCTTCTTCGACTTCAGCGCCAACCTTCCTTAGCTCAGTCGCCATAGCCGCAAGCCGGTCTGTTTCTTTCACCCGCCAGTTATAAACGTTACGGATAGACGTTGTGCCTTTGGCAAACAATGCCGCTGTCGCAATGGTCATAGCCGCATCCGGGATGTGGTTGAAATCCATATCCACGGCATTTAGCTCACCACAGCGGGAGATCACGTAATCATCCCCCACTCTATCTCAGCCCCCATCGCAGAGAGTGCATCAGCGAAGGCCACATCACCCTGGATGCTCTTACGCCCAATGCCGGTGACCTTAATTTCACCACCTTTAATGGCTGCTGCCGCCAGGAAGTAGGATGCAGAAGACGCATCTCCCTCGACAAGGAAATCACCCGGGACTGGTATTGTTGCCCGCCTTTCACGGTGAACAACTGGTAGTTGCTATTTTCAACCTCGACACCAAACTGCGCCATGATGTGCAACGTGATATCAATATAGGGTTTGGATACCAATTCACCGTCAATACGGATAACCATATCGCCTTGACTAAGTGGCGCAGCATCAACAGAGCAGTGAGAAACTGGCTTGAAATGGAGCCATCAACACTGACTTCCCCGCCCTTTAAACCGGTTCCCTGAATTTTTAGTGGGGGGTAGTCGGTATTTTCCAGATAGGAAATCTCCGCACCGGCCTCACGCAAAGCATCTACCAAATGACCAATGGGGCGCTCTTTCATGCGGGGTTCACCAGTGAGCACGTATTCGCCAGCGCCCAGACACAACGCAGCCGCCAAAGGTCGCATGGCTGTCCCCGCATTGCCTAAATAGAGTTCAAAAGAATCCGTTGACGGAAAAGGTCCGCCCAAACCTTCAACCACACACTCTGTTTTGTCGTCAGACAGCGTATAGCTCACACCGAGTTGCTTCAGTGCTGTCAGCATATGACGGATATCGTCGCTGTCGAGGAGGTTGGTCAAACGGGTTGTACCCTTCGCCAAAGCGGCGAGAAGTAACGCGCGGTTGGAAACACTTTTTGAACCGGGAAGGTTAATTTCACCCTGAACCCGTGAAATGGGCTTTAACGTCAGGCTCTCCATTTTGTTTAGTCTTCGTCCTGTTTTCTTGCGTGCTAGCAGGGTAACGAAATCATCATGGCTTCTCCAGCCAAATGTGAAAAAAAGTTACAACTGACTATTTCGTTTCTACTCAACGCATAAACAGCCAAAAGGGGCAAATTGCCCCCTTCTATGAATCCGTTCTACGGTTAGTTTGGTTAGTCGTCTTCCGGCAACACCAGATTAAGGATGATTGCAGTAATACCACCTGCTGCCATCCCGCTGGAGAGGATGCCTTTGACCCAGTCCGGCATGAATTGAAGAATTTCGGGCTTTTGTGCGATTCCCAGCCCCATGGAGAAAGATAGCGCCATGATTAAAATGGCTCGGCGATCAAGGTTACAACGAGAGATGATCCGTACGCCAGATGCAGCAATGGTGCCGAACATCACGATGGTTGCGCCACCAAGAACCGGCTCAGGAATAAGTTGAACCAGGTTTGCAACCGCTGGGAACAAGCCAAGCAGCACCAGCATTCCTGCAACAAAGAAACCTATGTATCGGCTGGCAACACCGGTCAGCTGAATAATGCCGTTGTTCTGGCTGAAAGTGGAATTCGGGAAGCTGTTTAACAATGCAGCGACGGCTGAGTTGATACCATCACCCAGTACGCCGCCTTTGATGCGGCTCATATACACCGGGCCGGATACGGGCTGCTCTGAGACTTCAGACGTTGCAGTGATATCACCAATAGCCTCAAGGGATGTCACCATGAAAACAATAATAAGCGGAATCAACAATCCCCAGTCAAAGCCCAATCCATATTGCATAGGAATTGGCACCTCGACCAAGTCCGCATCTGCCATACGGGACAAATCCACCAACCCCATAAAGGCAGCCAACGCTGTACCTGCTGCCATTGCAATCACGATGGAGGCAACTCGGAGGTAGGCATTTTTTGCCCGGTTCAAAATAACAATCAGGCCCAACACCGTACCGGACAGTGCAAGGTTCTGCATGCTGCCAAAAGTGCCATTTTCAATGGCTGCATATCCGCCCCCCATCGAGGTCAGGCCAATCTGAATCAGGGTAAGGCCGATGAGTGTTACAACGATACCGGCAACCAGCGGTGTTATAACACGCTGAGCATGTTGCAATACGCGGGATATGAGCACTTCCGCCATTGAGGCTGCCATTATTGTACCGAAAATCGCTGCCATCATAGCCTCTGTACTGACACCAGCAGCTTTCATTGCAAGACCAGCGCCGATAATGGGGCCTAAAAAGTTGAAGCTGGTGCCCTGGATGGAAAGCAGACCAGAGCCAACAGGCCCAATACGTTTGATCTGGATGAACGAAGCCACACCGGATGCCAATAAAGACATACTGACAATGGTGTTGGTATCAGAAGCAGGTAACCCAAGTGTCTGGCAGATGATAAGTGATGGAGTGACAACCGCTACAAACATTGCGAGAAGGTGCTGCAACGCGGCGAACAAAGTTTGTGGCAAAGGCGGGCGGTCATCCAAACGGAACACCAGATCGGACTTTTTGGGACGAGTTACGTCCTGAGGCTTCGAGGTCATGTTTACATCCTTAAGGTGGCTCAAACGGAACGCTGACTGGGTATCCGTTGCTCCATTTTTTGTTCTGGCAGCGACAAGCCAGTATGAAGCGGCACACATAGAGAGTTGAAGTTGGGCGCTATTTTAGTGATTTAACCCACAAATGCAAACGTTTGCGCAATCGTATGCGTCATTTTTATTCCAGCACAAAAAAAGCCGCTATCGAAGCGGCTTCAAATCAGCATATTACACTTTTAAGCATGAGACTTTTCAAAGTTCTCCATAAACCTGACCAGCGTTTCGACACCAGCCATTGGCATCGCATTGTAGATGGATGCACGCATCCCGCCGACCGCTTTATGTCCTTTCAGCGCCCGCAGGCCCGCTTCATCTGCCTTAGTCAGGAATAAGGCATCCAGTTCCGAATTTGCCAACTGGAAGGGTACATTCATCAGCGACCGGTTATCACCGTGGACCTGGTTGCGATAGAAATCGGAACTGTCAATAAATCCGTAAAGCAGTGACGCTTTCGCTTCGTTCAGAGTCTGAATAGCATCAACACCGCCTTCAGCTTTGAGCCACTTGAAGACTTCACCCGCCAGATACCAGGCAAACGTTGGTGGGGTGTTATACATCGAATCTTTTTCCGCCAGCACTTTCCAATTCAGTACGGATGGCAATGCATCACTGCCCTTACCCAGCAAATCGTCACGGACGATAACGATCGTCAGACCCGCAGGGCCAATATTTTTCTGTGCGCCCGCATAGATTACTCCGTAATCTGATACGTTGATTTTGCGGGAGAGGATAGTCGATGACATATCCGCTACCAGCGGCTTGTCGGTTTGCGGCAAATCTCGGATCTCAATGCCATCAATGGTTTCATTCGGGCAGAAATGAACAAAGGCGGAATCTGAGCTGAGCTTCCATTCTGACGCAGGGAGCACCGCCTTCTTACCGTCACGCTCAGTCGCAATGTTAATAACATGCGGCGTGCAATAACGCTTGGCTTCGTCTGCCGCACTGTGAGCCCAGTAGCCACCATCGATATAGTCAACAATGTCTTTGCTTCCAAGCATATTCATTGGGACAGCTGCAAACTGGGCCCGCGCACCACCCTGACAGAAAAGGACTTCATAGTTATCAGGAATCGAAAGCAGGTCACGCAGGTCTTGTTCGGATTGTTCTGCAACTGCGATGAACTCTTTGGAACGGTGGGAAATTTCCATAACCGATGTGCCGAGGCCGTTCCAGTTGATCAATTCCTTTTGTACTTTTTTCATCACTTCAGCCGGCAGCATGGCAGGTCCGGCACAGAAGTTAAAAACGTTGTCCATAGTCTTTGGAAGCTCCTGCTATTCACCAGAGGGAGTTCTGGCTGATTAATGCGTGAGAGATGAAATATCGGTTCTTGTGTAGCCGAGCCTTTGATTTAACACCAAAACGTAGGTTTTGCAAACCTTAACCCAGATCACAATTATGCTGGCACAAAAAAGCGCAGCCTGAGCTGCGCTTTTTAACTGGGACAGAAGATTACTCTTCGCCTTCACCATCAGTTGCTTCCGGTGCGTCTACACCTTCAACATCTGTCAGTTCGCCATCTTCCAGTTCGTCTTCATCGCCAGCATCGTCAATGCGTTGCAGGCCAACAACGAACTCACCTTCTCCGGTACGGATAAGACGTACGCCCTGTGTGTTACGGCCAACCTGGCTCACTTCTCCGACGCGGGTACGAACTAGGGTACCGCCGTTGGTGATCATCATGAACTGGTCATTCTCTTCAACCTGGATAGCCCCTACCACGTTCCCGTTACGCTCGGAAACCTTGATAGAAACCACACCTTGGGTTGCACGGCTCTTGGCTGGGTATTCTTCCAGCACGGTACGCTTACCATAACCGTTCCAGGTCACTGTCAGAATATCGCCGTCAGTGTGTGGAACAATCAGGGAAACAACCTTGTCGCCTTCTGCCAGTTTGATACCACGTACACCTGCCGCAGTTCGGCCCATGCCACGTACAGCATCTTCCTTAAAGCGGACAACCTTGCCGAATGTTGAGAACAGCATGATGTCGTTGGTGCCATCGGTGATATCAACACCAATCAGGGAGTCACCTTCACGCAGGTTCACGGCAATAATACCGGCACTGCGTGGACGACTGAAGTCAGTCAGCGGTGTCTTCTTCACGGTACCGTCAGCGGTCGCCATGAAGATGAACTTGTCTTCTTCGTACTCTTTAACCGGCAGGATGGCTGTGATGCGCTCATCCTCTTCCAGAGGAAGCAGGTTAACGATTGGCTTACCACGTGCAGTACGGGAAGCCAGAGGCAGTTGGTAAACCTTCAGCCAGTACATACGGCCACGGCTTGAGAAACACAGAATGGTGTCGTGAGTATTTGCCACCAGCAGACGCTCGATGAAGTCTTCTTCCTTCATGCGGGTTGCTGAACGACCTTTACCACCACGACGCTGAGCTTCGTAATCGCTCAGAGGCTGGTATTTCACATAACCCTGGTGAGACAGCGTTACAACAACATCTTCCTGGTTAATCAGATCTTCGATGTTGATATCAGCACTTGATGCAGTAATTTCAGTGCGGCGCTCGTCAGCAAATCCATCACGGATTGCAACGAGTTCTTCACGGATGACTTCCATCAGGCGCTCGGTGCTTTCCAGGATGTACATCAGTTCTGCGATCAATTCCAGCAGACCTTTGTACTCATCCAGGATCTTTTCGTGCTCAAGGCCGGTCAGCTTGTGAAGACGCAGATCCAGGATAGCTTGAGCTTGTTGTTCAGTCAGATAATACAGCTCGTCGCGAATACCAAACTCAGCAGCCAGCCATTCAGGACGGGCAGCATCAACACCGGCCGCTTCCAGCATTGCTTCAACAGAACCCAGTTTCCAACCACGGGAAACCAGTTGCTCTTTTGCAATCGCAGGAGTTTGTGCAGCTCGAACCAGCTCAATAATTTCATCAATGTTCGCCAGGGCAATCGCCAAACCTTCGAGGATATGCGCACGGTCACGGGCCTTACGCAGTTCGAAGATAGTACGACGGGTTACCACTTCGCGGCGGTGGTTGATGAAACACTTCAGCATTTCTTTCAGGTTGAACAACTTAGGCTGGCCGTTATCCAGCGCCACCATGTTGATACCGAAAGACGTTTGCAGCTGGGTCTGGGCGTAGAGGTTGTTCAGAACCACTTCACCGACAGCATCACGCTTACATTCAATGACGATGCGCATACCGTCTTTGTCAGACTCATCACGCAGCGCACTGATACCTTCAACCTTCTTGTCCTTCACCAGCTCGGCAATCTTTTCGATCAGACGCGCTTTGTTTACCTGATAAGGGATCTCGGTGACGATGATCGTTTCGCGACCATTTTTTTCGTCAACTTCGATATCTGCTTTAGAGCGAAGGTAGATTTTTCCGCGGCCGGTTTTGTAGGCATCTTCAATGCCTTTACGGCCATTGATCATTGCCGCAGTTGGGAAGTCCGGGCCCGGAATGAATTCCATCAGCTCATCGATAGTGATCGCTTCATTATCGATATACGCCAGGCAGCCATCTACAACCTCGCCCAAGTTATGAGGAGGAATGTTGGTTGCCATACCTACTGCGATGCCGGCTGAGCCGTTTACCAGCAGGTTAGGAACTTTGGTTGGCAATACTTCAGGGATCTGCTCTGTGCCATCGTAGTTTGGCACGTAATTGACCGTTTCTTTGTCAAGGTCAGCCAGCAGTTCATGGGCGATTTTCGCCATGCGAACTTCGGTATAACGCATTGCCGCGGCGGAGTCGCCATCGATAGAACCGAAGTTACCCTGGCCATCGACCAGCATGTAGCGAAGCGAGAAAGCTGCGCCATACGGACGATGGTGTCATATACCGCACTGTCACCGTGCGGGTGATATTTACCGATTACGTCACCGACCACACGGGCCGATTTCTTATAAGCTTTATTCCAGTCGTTACCCAGTTCATTCATCGCAAAAAGCACGCGACGGTGAACCGGCTTCAGACCATCACGCACGTCAGGAAGAGCACGACCCACGATGACGGACATCGCGTAATCGAGGTACGAGCTTTTCAGCTCCTCTTCAATATTTATCGGCGTAATCTCTTTCGCAAGATCGCTCATGGAGCTTCAGTCCCTCAGCTAAATCTGTCGTATTTAAATACGGGCAAGGTACGGGAGAATAGCATACTCAGCGCCCCTTAGGCACCTATTTGATTTGAGTCTGCTCACGAATCCACGCTCAACCATGTTTTTAGCAAATTCCATTCGTAAAACAAAGAAAATACAGTCTGTTGCAATTCAGTGTGATTCAGGAAACAAATCCTTTACTTTCTTAAGGTCTTCCCGATGTTCGAGACTTGTATCCCAAAGCAATAAATGCAACTGGATTACTATTAACCGCGGCTCTACTCCACTCATCTCCACAAACAGGAGGTTCCACATGTTAGCGCCCGTCATCAACCTAATCGGCTACTCATTGATCGTATGCAAATACGTCGTGTTTGCCGTGATAACTGCAATCACACTGACCAATGTTGCTTCGAGCTGACCCTTTTACGCGTTTTGTTGTCACGTTTTCACTCGCAAGCTCTACGTCGTTCCGCTCACCGGGGGAAGCAGAGAACCACCACTGCTTTCCCCTTCGTAGTGGTTGGGTATAATGAGCGCAGGAATTAAATGGCAGAAAGTGGACAATGATGGCCGTACAGCAAAACGTTGATCCGTCAGAAATTAAAAAGTTTGAAGACATGGCATCCCGTTGGTGGGATTTGGAAGGCGAATTTAGACCTTTGCACCAAATCAATCCGTTGCGCCTTAACTACGTGATGGATCGTTGCGGTGGGCTATTTGGTAAAAAGGTGTTAGATGTCGGTTGTGGTGGCGGCATTCTTGCTGAAAGCATGGCACTTGAAGGAGCTGATGTTACCGGGCTGGACATGGGCAAAGAGCCACTGACCGTTGCAAGGCTCCATGCACTTGAGAGTGGCGTAAACGTTGTTTACACCCAGTGCACCGCAGAGGAGCATGCAGACGGAAACCCTGGTTTATATGATGTAGTAACCTGCATGGAAATGCTTGAGCACGTGCCAGACCCCGCTTCTATCATTT
This sequence comes from Photobacterium sp. JCM 19050, assembly GCA_001310455.1. GTDB lineage: Bacteria > Pseudomonadota > Gammaproteobacteria > Enterobacterales > Vibrionaceae > Parasalinivibrio. Next base: position 61,063 of record BAXG01000023.1, on the reverse strand, counting down.
CTTCCTGCGCTAAGCTCGTCAAACCGGGCGGCCACGTATTCTTTTCTACCCTGAATCGTAATCCTAAATCCTGGGCTTTCGCCATATTTGGGGCGGAGCACTTGCTGAAAATCGTTCCTAAAGGGACACATGATTTTGATAAATTCATCAAGCCCAGCGAACTGCTTCGCATGATAGATTTAACGCCCTTGAAGGACCAACATATGACCGGCCTTCATTACAACCCGCTGACCGGCAACTATTGGTTGGGCAACAACGTTGACGTTAACTACATTGTCCATACCCGGAAAATGGAAGATTAACTAAAGTCAAAGAGGAAAAGGATGACCCAGTACGCAGAAGCTGTGCTGTTTGACCTGGATGGAACCCTGCTGGATACCGCTGCAGATATGGCTGCAGCGGCTAACCATGTTCTTTCTTCTCACGGATTCCCTTCCCTTACAGAGCGCCAGATACAGGACAACACCAGTTACGGCGCCACCGGTTTGCTCAAAACAGGCTTTGGTAGGCACATCGCCCAAATGGATGCGCAGGCACTTCGGCATCAGTTTCTCGATTATTATGCAAACCATATCTGTCTGGGTACCTCCCTATACAATAATGTTGACGATATGCTTGCGGGGCTAGATGAGCGCCATATCCTCTGGGGTATTGTGACCAACAAACCCACCTTCCTGACGGAATTACTGCTTCCACACTTCCCTCTTCTTCTCCAAACCCGGGTTTAGTATGTGCTGACACTTTGCCTTTGGCCAAACCCCACCCCGAGCCCCTTTGGCATGCAGCACAGCAATTGGGCATCGCACCAAATCGGTGCCTTTATGTTGGGGACGTCCAAAACGACGTTGTGGCGGCGAAAAATGCAACAATGTTGTCAGCCGTAGCGGGTTGGGGCTACACAGGAGCAGATGGAAACCCAGTCAGGTGGGAGGCAGATCAAATTCTATCCAATCCTTTAGATTTACTGTCGCTGTTTTGACCATAGTCACAATTAAAAAACTTCGTGAAAATCGGGTTGTTGGCTACAGCCAACTGATTACGTGATGTTCAAACAGTTCAGGCAGGAAACTTATTTTTGAGACTCGAAAAAGTGAGATTTTTACACTTGCTTTTTTTCCAATACTGGCAGCATTGGGAATTATCGGTGAGTGAGCACTAACATTTAAATTCGCATCCCCAAGTTATCCACATTTTCGTAACTATCCCATACCTTGCAAAGAGTCGATTTCAACACTATCTTGTAACCAACAAGCCAATGCACCCCTACATATTGTGTTAAAGAATAATCAGGGGCGAGGAAACGTCAGTCGTACAGTGAGCGCCATTTATGTGAATTTTGCATAAATGGTGTTTTGCTGAGAAAAATCTGGGATAAGGCATAAAATGAACCAACAACTTACCGTAACAAAGCGCGATGGTCGTAAGGAAAACATAGATTTAGACAAGATCCACCGCGTACTGGATTGGGCAGCAGAAGACCTTAACAATGTATCTGTTTCACAAGTAGAACTGCGTTCTCACATCCAATTTTACGACGGTATCAAGACCGAAGACATTCATGAGACCATCATCAAAGCAGCTGCGGATCTGATCTCTGAAGCAACCCCGGATTATCAGTACCTCGCTGCGCGACTGGCAATTTTCCACCTGCGTAAGAAAGCATTTGGCCAATTTGAGCCACCTCGCCTGGCAGACCATGTAGCGACAATGGTCGACATGGGCAAGTACGACAGTCACCTGCTCGAAGACTACACCACCGAAGAGCTGGACATTCTTGACAGCTACATCGACCACTGGCGTGACATGAACTTTTCGTACGCAGCAGTAAAGCAGCTGGAAGGTAAATATCTGGTACAGAACCGCGTTACCGGTGAAATCTACGAAAGTGCCCAGTTCCTTTATATGATGGTTGCGGCTTGCCTGTTCTCCGGTTACCCGAAAGAAACCCGTCTGGACTATGTTCGCCGTTTCTATGACGCCGTTTCTACATTCAAGATTTCTCTGCCAACACCAATCATGGCTGGTGTACGTACACCTACCCGTCAGTTCAGCTCTTGTGTACTCATTGAGTGTGATGACAGTCTGGATTCAATCAACGCAACTGCCAGCTCCATCGTGCGTTACGTTTCTCAGCGTGCAGGTATTGGTATCAATGCAGGCCGTATCCGCGCACTGGGCAGCCCAATTCGTGGTGGCGAAGCCTTCCACACAGGCTGTATCCCTTTCTACAAGTACTTCCAGACTGCGGTTAAGTGCTGTTCGCAAGGTGGTGTTCGCGGTGGTGCTGCCACGCTGTTCTACCCAATTTGGCACCGTGAAGTGCAATCGCTGATGGTGCTCAAGAACAACCGGGGTGTCGAGGAAAACCGTGTACGCCACATGGACTATGGCGTACAGATCAACAAGCTCATGTACACCCGTTTGATCAAAGGGGCAACATCTCACTGTTCTCCCCTTCTGATGTTCCTGGGTTGTACGACGCGTTCTTTGAAAACCAAGACGAGTTCGAGCGCCTGTATGCACAATACGAGGAAGACTCGAGCATCAAGCGTGAAACTGTCAAAGCGGTTGAGCTGTTCTCACTGCTGATGCAGGAACGCGCGTCTACCGGGCGTATCTACATCCAGAACGTTGACCATTGTAACACTCACAGTCCGTTTGACCCGGCGGTTGCACCAATCCGTCAGTCAAACCTGTGTCTGGAAATCGCGCTGCCTACCAAGCCGCTAAGTAACGTAGAAGATGACCAGGGCGAAATTGCTCTTTGCACCCTGTCGGCGTTCAACCTGGGCGCATCAAGTCACTGGACGAGCTTGAGGAGCTTTCTGAGCTGGCTGTGCGCGCACTTGACAGTCTGCTGGATTATCAGGACTACCCTCTGCCTGCTGCGTACAAGGCGACCATGAACCGCCGTACGTTGGGAATTGGTGTAATTAACTTTGCCTACTACCTGGCTAAACACGGTGTCCGCTACTCTGATGGCAGTGGTAATGCCCTCACACACCGCGCCTTTGAAGCGATTCAGTATCACCTGCTGAAAGCTTCCGTGAACCTGGCAAAAGAAAAAGGTGCGTGCCCGGCGTTCAACGAAACAACTTACGCGAAAGGTATTCTCCCTATTGATTCCTACAAGAAGGATATTGATACCATTTGTGATGAGCCTCTTCACTATGACTGGGAAGCACTGCGCGAAGAAATCGTTACTCACGGCCTACGTAACTCAACGCTGACCGCTCTGATGCCATCAGAAACCTCTTCACAGATTTCCAATGCAACCAACGGTATTGAACCGCCGCGCGGATTCGTTTCCGTAAAAGCATCGAAAGACGGAATCCTCAAGCAAGTGGTGCCCGATTACGAGAACTGCCGTGAAAACTACGAGCTGCTTTGGAACATTGGTGGTAACGACGGCTACCTGCAACTGGTAGGCATCATGCAGAAGTTTGTTGACCAAGCTATCTCCGCCAACACCAACTATGATCCGAGCAAGTTTGAGAACGGTAAAGTTCCGATGAAGCTCCTGTTAAAAGACCTGCTTACAGCCTACAAACTGGGTGTGAAAACACTGTACTATCACAACACGCGTGATGGTGCTGCCGATGCCCAGGAAGACATCAAAGAAGATGATGGCTGTGCAGGCGGTGCATGTAAGATTTAAGAACAACGTTAAGTGTGGGGAGCCCTGGAGCTCCCCATCGGTTTTAATTCATTTGGCGGTTAAATAAATGGCCTACAGCACCTTTTCAAAGACAAATAATAATCCTCTTAAAGAACCTATGTTTTTCGGTCAACCTGTTAACGTTGCCCGCTATGACCAGCAAAAATATGAAATCTTCGAAAAACTGATCGAAAAACAACTGTCGTTCTTCTGGCGCCCGGAAGAAGTCGATGTGTCCAGCGACCGTATTGATTACAACCAACTGCCTGAACATGAGCAGCATATCTTTATCAGCAACCTGAAGTACCAGACGCTGCTTGACTCAATTCAAGGTCGCAGCCCGAATGTTGCATTGTTGCCGTTGATTTCGATTCCTGAGCTGGAAACCTGGGTAGAGACCTGGGCGTTTTCGGAAACTATCCACTCACGCTCATACACCCACATCATTCGCAATATCGTTAAGGATCCGTCAGTGGTTTTTGATGATATCGTGGTGAATGAACACATCATCAAACGCGCCAACGACATTGCCGGCTATTACGATGACCTGATTGATGCCACTAACCTTTACCACAAACTGGGTGAAGGTGAGCACGTTATTAACGGCGAAAAAGTTACAGTTTCCCTGCGTAACCTCAAGCGTAAGTTGTATGTCTGTCTGATGTGTGTAAACGCTCTGGAAGCCATTCGCTTTTACGTCAGCTTTGCCTGTTCATTTGCTTTTGCCGAGCGTGAACTGATGGAAGGTAACGCAAAAATTATCAAGCTGATTGCACGCGACGAAGCGCTTCACCTTACGGGCACCCAGCACATGTTGAACATCCTTCGCAGCGGTGACGACGACCCAGAGATGGGCGAGATTGCCCGCGAAGCTGAGCAGGAATGTTTTGATCTGTTCAAAAAAGCCGCTGAGCAGGAAAAAGAATGGGCAGCATACCTGTTCAAAGACGGCTCGATGATTGGCCTGAACAGAGACATCCTCTGCCAGTACGTAGAGTACATTACTAACCTGCGCATGCAGGCAGTTGGCCTCAAGCCAGCCTATGCAACATCAAGCCACAACCCAATCCCTTGGATCAACGCATGGCTCTCTTCCGACAATGTTCAGGTTGCTCCTCAGGAGGCTGAAATCAGCTCATACCTGGTCGGTCAAATCGACAGCGCTGTAGACCTTGGCGATCTGGACGATTTCGAGCTTTGAGTCTGACCTTATGAGCAAAGTCACGCTGAATGTTAATGGGATCACGTTGGAAGGCAATACCGGCGACTCTTTGCTGGAACAGCTGGAAAGCGCGGGACTGCAACCGGAATATCAATGCCGAAATGGCGTATGCGGTGCCTGCCGTTGCCGTTTAGGGTCCGGTAAAGTTTCACAAAAAGATTCACTGGCCTATACAGCAAAGATGAGATTCTTACCTGCCAAAGCCGTCCACTTACCGACGTGGAGCTGGAGTTTGATTATCCATTAGACATTCAGTTGGACAAAGCCTCTAACGGTTAACAGACTATTAGATTAACCTCGTACCAGGTTTACAGCGTACTAACGCAAAAAACGGCAGCCATACAACGGCTGCCGTTTTTGTTTGATTAGACATCTGTCTGGCTTGTTTCACAAGCTATGGTTGCGCCGGCAGGTAGAGCTCCTCCACACAGCTCAGCGACATGTACTGCCCAATAACATCTTTGTTCTCGGTCCAGCGGCGAACCATATCCAGCATCGCGGTTCGGATAAGCGCCCTGCGATCATCAACAGGCCAGTTTCTGCGAAACTTCAGTGTTTGTCCCCAATCACCAACGGGAGTAGACATGGCAATGGAAACCTCGCCATCCGCGTTTTCGCAACCACTTGCCAATGCAATGGCCGACTGGGTTTTCTCTCTGGCGGCTGTCGCCATAGCAAGCGCCGCTGCCAGTGCGTTCTTTTCTGCAAGCTCCGGCTGAGGGCAGGAAGACATCACCCAGCCTTGTTGAAGGATTCCCTGAAAAATTCCGGATTCTGACAGCCAGGAGGTCAGGCTGCCCGCAGTAAACTGCTCCGCAACCGAAAGTGTGACATTGTACTGCCCAAGAGTTTCAGCAACAGACTCTCGCATCGGTTTACCTTTAGAGACAAGGTTGTCACCAAGCACTGCTTCAATATCGGCAGTTTTCTTATCGCTCTCTGACAGGGAGGCCGGAGAAAAAAGCTTCACTTCAATAAACGGCAACGATGAGCGGTATCCCATCTCGCTTTCCGGCGACAGGCCAACACTTTCAAGGCTGTCATTCAGATTGGCCTCAGATAATCCAAAGGTGTAGAAACGATCGCATACGAAGGCAGGGTTATCCGGATAAGCGGCACGCATGCGGGGGATAATCTGTTCTTCCGCCATCATTTTGAATTCGCTCGGCACGCCCGGCGTAAAAAACAGCCAACAATCATTCAGGTAACAGGCAAAACCGCAGGCCGTACCAATTGGATTATCAAGAATCTCTGCGCCTTCAGGCAGCATCGCCTGCTTGATATTACTTTTGGGCATTTCCCGTCCGGATTTTGCAAACATCCGGTTCAAGGCATCCATCCAATCGCTGTTTAATACCAGTTCTACCCCCATGGCGTCGGCAGCAGCTTCAGCTGTCAGGTCATCGGTGGTTGGGCCCAGACCACCGTTTACAACCACAACATCAGACTTGAGGCTTGCTTGAAGCAGTTCAGCACAGATATCTGCTTTACTGTCACCGACGGTCGTCCTTCTGTGCAGACGAAAGCCCTGTTGGAAAAACAACCGGGACAACCATGCGGCATTGGTGTCAGTAATATCGCCGTGCAGCACTTCTTCGCCGGTACTAATCATCGCGACTTTAATTCCCTCAGACACCCGAATTCTCCTTCGTGAATGCATTTTTTAATTATGACATGCCTATTTAGGCAGCACCACCCCAAGCTGTAAAGTAATCATTACACAAATCGGCATCCCTTGTTTACAACAACTATAGCTTCTGGATCTCAAAGTGTTGATACTCCAATGATTAAGCAATCATATCCATATATTGCTTGTTTCAACCCTAACTCACGGCTATTCGTGTAAACGAGAATGAACACTCATAATGAACAATAAAATACTTGGAAGTATTCTTATCATCGCAGGGACAACCATAGGTGCGGGGATGCTTGCCCTCCCGGTTGCATCAGCGGGCCTGGGCCTTTTGGGTTCCCTTACCGTCATCACGCTAATGTGGGCACTTATGCCTACACGGCATTGTTAATGCTGGAGGTGCATCAATATGCACCTGCATCAGCAACCCTGAATACCCTTTCAAGGGACATACTTGGCCCCAAAGGCCAAACTGTTTCCATTGTGGCCATGCTTTTCCTTTTTTACTCACTCTGCGCCGCATACATCGCCGGTGGTGGCGAGCAACTCAACGCTAAATTGATTCAGGCCGGATGGGTAACTGACAACTCCATCATAGGTACGATTCTTTTTACGTTGGTTATTGCAGCCGTGGTCAGTTGGGGAACAGCGAAAGTCGACACCTTAAACCGCGGCCTTTTTGCACTGAAAATTGCCGCTATGTTTACTGCGTTGTTTGCTTTAGCCCCGGAAGTCACCCGGGTACATTTAACAGAAATGCCGTTGGAGCGGGGGTTGTTCTGGGCGGCCTTACCGGTGGTATTCACTTCCTTTGGTTTTCACGGTTCTATCCCGTCGATTGTCCGGTACCTGGACAACGATACTAAAGCCCTTCGAACAGCAGTGTTGTTAGGTTCGGCATTGCCACTGGTTATCTACCTGATTTGGCAAAGCATCAGTCTGGGTGTTTTAGGACAGCACGTACTTCTTTCCAACCCAGGGTTAGCCCCCATGATCAGTGCTTTATCCGCAACCACCGCGTTCACGCAACTTGGCAGCGCAATAAGCATTTTTGCCGACCTCGCCTTGGCGACATCTTTTCTCGGGGTCAGCTTAGGACTGTTCGATTTTCTGGGGGACGCGCTCAAGCGAAAGGCAAATACAACGGAAGAATCCAAACAGCGCTGGTAACATTTGTCCCGCCATTCCTGTTTGCTGTTTGCTATCCAAACGGTTTCATCACGGCACTTGGTTTTGCCGCTGTGGCCTTAGTGGTTCTTGCTGTTCTTTTGCCGGTAGCAATGACACACTCAATCCGCAAAAACCGACAGGAGACCACGTTATATCGAGTCAAAGGCGGCTTCCCTGCTCTGATAATGTGCATGGCGATCGGGATCACTGTGGCAATAGCGCAATTTCTGCTGGTGTAATTGAATTCTGCAACTGTCTTAGAGGCCCAGCCCCCGGAGCAACGACATTCCTCCGGCAACAGAACAAAGCACCAACAGTCCGTACCGGATCCACTTCTTATCAACATGAGGTGCGATGCGGTACGCGATGAGGTTGCCAACTAACATGGTGGGTAACGACATCAAGGCAGCTTTGACATGCAAAGACGTAAAATGTCCCGTCAGATATAACGCCACCAGCGACATTAAACTGCTGACCCAGAAGAAAAGTGAAAGGTTTGCCCTGATGTTAGCAGCATCGCTGTTTTGCATAATCAGGGCCATCGGTGGCCCGCCAATGCTCGTGGTTGTTCCCATCAGACCGGAAAGAAAGCCCGCAACAAGCATATTTCGGTTGTTTGGCAGCAGCTCAATTTTAATCAGGCTAACTGCAACGGCAAACAGCACCGCCACTCCCATCACAATTGAAAACGTTGTTGCCGAGATATACAGCATTGCAAAACCGGCCAAAACAGTTCCCGGCACCCGGCCGACAAAAGCATACCCCAGCCCTTTAACGGAAAGGCCCTTTCTGTACTGCCAGGTGGTTATTGTTGAGAGTAGAAACGCCACCAGACTCACCGTTGCAGGCACCAACTCAGGGGTAAGTTGCAACAGAATGGGGGCGGCAACAATCGCAAGCCCGAAGCCGATTAGACTTTGAACAAAACAACCAAAACCCAGAATAAGTGCCACAATAAGGTATGAACTTTCGACCATATAATTATCTGATTCAAACAAAATTACTTTAGAAAGGACTAAAAAAGTGCGTATTGGCTAAAATCCTTCGGCTAAACATGGCGCATCCGCTATGAGCTGGCACTTTATTGGTGTATCTTAATCTATTGAACGTAGTAACTTTAACCATTAGCAAGCCAAATTATGAATATTGCTTTATTGATCGCCTTATGTATTTTGCTCCTCGGGCTGATTATCGGCTTCAACGTCATGTCGCAGCAGCGTCAGCGCACTGAAGCGGCTAAACGTCAGGAAATGGCAAAGTACATTGCTTTGATTGACTCCTCTGAGGAGCTTATTGGCAATGCGCATAACCTACCCTACAGCGGCACATTGCTGGCTTGCCTAAACCAGCGAATCCTGGACGCCCTGCGTACAATGTCCGAACTTGATGAAAAAGACGTAAACATTAAGTCTCGGATTGCATCAACTGAAGCTCAGATCAACGACATCAAGCAAAGCTATCAAAATAAAGAATCTACCCAGTTCAAGGTCCCTGATAACGACCGTCAGGCTATCGCGATGCTGAAGCTGGTTAAACGCCTCCGCACGGTCATCAAAGCTGAACACGGTAAAGGACGCCTCACCACACAGGCTTTTGTAGCTGAGAACGCCCGTCTGGAAACCATGCAGCTTAAAATCAACATCGAAAATGTCATCAAACGTGTTAACGATGCTAAGGTCAAAGGTCAACTGGGAACGGCGCAACAACTTCTGAAAAAAGCACTTGATGTTGTCACTCCGAAAAGTGATGCGTATTCAAACCAGGTACGACAGAGCCTGAAGGAAATGTATGATGATATTTCCGCTCAGCTCAACAAAGGACATGATGCCAAAGCTCAATCCGCCGAGGGTGAAGGCGATGATTACGATGAGCTGTTTGCACCCAAGAAAAAATGGTAGTAATTTAAGATTGTTTACCGAAAAAACGCAGCACATCGCTGCGTTTTTATGGCAGTTTACCAGCCGCGATTTTTTCAAGCAGCCTATCAGACGCTTCTTCAATCACATCGAGCACATACTCAAACCCGGCAGCACCACCATAATAGGGATCAGGGATTTCATCCACTCCGGATTGACCATGGCTGAGGAACAGGGTCACCTTGTGTTTACAGTCATCCGGGCAAACTGCCTGGAGATCATTAAGATTATCCCGGTCAGCCGCGAGAATCATATCGAACTCTCTAAAGTCCTGTTCGCGAACTTTTCTAGACCGGATTCCGTTAAACCGGTACCCCCTTGCCTCACCATGAGACTTGGCACGTCGATCTGGCCCTTCTCCCTTGTGGGCACCAATAGTACCCGCTGAGTCGACTTCAATATCCAGCCCTAAACGTTTTGCTTTGGCTCTGAGTACCGCTTCGCCGGTAGGTGACCGGCAAATATTCCCCATACACACCACTAACAGACGCACTCTATTCTCCATTGGCCTTGCCACTATTCTTCGTTACCCAATCCAGCGTTCAAATACGCCACATTAAAACCTGATCATTCCATTCTAACTTTTTAGGGCTAAAGAAAATTAATTTGGGCGTCCAATTTTTAATTTATTAAATAAAAACCGTCGCTTCCGGAAATGTTTTTCGCACATACAGACCGATTTAATTTGAAATGATGACACATTACAGCAACACTTGTTACAGATATGAATCAAACTGAAATGAGCGAGCGTGCATAAATGAAGATTTCTACCAAAATCGTCACCGCCATTGTCGGCATCAGTCTTGGAAGTTTGCTGACTATCGCGTCGGTGCTGTTTTGGCAATCTCAAAGTCTGGCCAGGGACGCACTCCAACAAAAAGCAGTAGAAAACCTGGTTGCCATTCGGGAGATGAAAAAGCAGGATGTAGAGCGTTACTTCTCGATACTGTCAGGCCAAATCACAACAATGTCGAACTCTGCCGTTGTGATAGATGCGCTGGCGATGTTCAGTGACGGGTTCAAGGATTACAGTGAAACACCAGCGTCTCTGAACAAACTCAACAACTACTACTCTGCCGAATTTGGCCAGCAGTTTAAATCGCTCAACAACAACGCAGACGGTTTACCGCTGGGCAAGTTAAATCAGCTCGATCCCAAGGCCAAAGCCTTGCAATATGCCTACATCGCCGATAACCAGAACCCTCTTGGCAGCAAGCACTTGATGGACAAAGCGCAAGATGGCTCTGTCTACAGTGAAGTGCATGCCATTTACCATCCTCAATTGCGCCAATTTCTTGAAACTTTTGAGTACTATGACGTTTTCCTGATCGATCCTCAGGGCAACATCGTGTATTCCGTATTTAAGGAACTGGACTACGCAACAAACCTCGTTGATGGCCCCTATGCTCAATCCGGATTAGGCGATGTTTTTCGCAATGCTGCCCAGCTAGGGCCGAACCAGTTTCATTTTGAGGACTTCAAGTCTTACTACCCCTCTTACCGGGCACAGGCATCTTTTATCGCGGCTCCCGTCCACAAGTTGGGTAAGTATATTGGTGTGCTCGCATTCCAGATGCCGGTTGACCGCTTGAACTCCACCATGACTAACAATGGTGAATGGTCATCAACGGGGCTGGGCTCCACAGGGGAAATGTTTCTTGTCGGACCGGACATGACAATGCGCAGTCAGTCCCGGTTCCTTGCTGAAAATCAGGAAGCGTTTCTGAAAGATATCAAGGCAACGGGTGTAGACGATTCTCTGGTAAATGAAATTGCAGTCCGGGGCTCTACAATAGGTCTTCAGCCCATTAAAGAACCTCAAATCGCACGGGCTCTTGAAGGAAAAACCGGTGTGGAGGAAGGAATCAACTATCTCGGGAACGAAGCATTTATCGCGTATACCCCTATTGATGTGCTTGGACAACAATGGGTGATGGTGAGCGAAATGAGCCATGATGAGATATTTAATGCAATAGATGCTTTCGCAAGTACCATTGGTACAACCGTGTTTATTTCCTCTCTGGTCATCGCTGGTATCGCTATGGTACTGGCGCTGGTTATCGGTAAGAGCCTTAGCAACCCGATTGTTGCATTTGCCAATGCGCTCAGCCACATCAGCAACCAAAAAGATTTAACCAAACGCCTCGATTACAAACGCAAAGACGAAATCGGCGATCTCAGCAACTCGATGAACGACATGCTGGCATCTTTTTCCGGCTTAATTCAGGATATTTCCTCTGCTTCCGGGTCGGTCAAAGCCGCAGCGGCAAACATTGGCAGTGCTCTGCACGATGTTCAGCGCAGCGTGGATGACCAATCTCAGCGAACCAATCAGGTTGTCGCTGCAGTGGGTGAAATGTCGGTCACAATTCAGGATGTCGCCCAGAATGCGAATGGCACGTCTCAATCAACCTCCGAGGTCTCTGATGTCACAAACGAGAGTGCCATCCTGGGACAGGACCTGGTGAGCGGTATCAGCTCGCTGTCATCAACCATGACAGAAGCGACCGAGTCTATGAACCGCCTCAAAAACGAGAGCGATTCCATTGGCTCTGTCCTTGATGTCATCCAGGGTATTGCTGAACAAACCAACTTGCTGGCGCTTAACGCGGCAATTGAAGCAGCCCGGGCCGGGGAACAGGGTCGCGGGTTTGCGGTGGTTGCTGATGAAGTACGTTCTCTTGCACAACGGACCCAAACATCCGCCGGTGAGATTCGTGATAAGGTCGAATCCTTACAGATGGAAACGACTCAAGCCGTTACAGGCATTACCAATGCGAACGAACTGGTCGGTAACAGTGTGAACCGCTGTAACGAAAACAACGAGATGCTTGTACAAATACAGCACATGATTGAAAACGTGAACACAATGAGTACCCAGATTGCTACCTCCGCTGAGCAGCAATCTCACGTTACCGAACAGATAGGCGGAAACATGAGCGGAATATCCGACTCTGCTTCTTCCATCGCCGATCAGGTCAGTGTGACTAACAACACAGCGCAAGACCTTAACAAGCAGGCGGAAATCCTGCTCAGCAAGGTCAGCCAGTTTAAGATTTCCTGACATTAGCGCGTCAGCTCTCAGTAGCCCGGTATTCAGCCGGGCTTTTGTTTGCCTGTTTGGCGGGTGTAATCCTGCCTAATTGATTGAATATCAGGATGCCTTCACGCAAAATCTTGGCTTTCCCCTGTCTACTCTGTCGACAGGGCTATGAGCCAAACAACCAGAGGCAGCCATGCATCCGATTCCAACGCCAGATTTCTCAAAGGACAGCGACATTCAGGCCCGCATTGATAACAAAACCAAGCCGCCCGGATCTCTGGGGCTCCTCGAAAAAACAGCACTGCAAATTGCCCGTATCCAGCAGACAGACCACATCGATATTCATCCCGAAATGCTGATTTTTGCCGCTGATCATGCGTGGCCGCAAACCCTGTCAGCATTGCGCCACAAGCCGTCACTGCGCAAATGGTGCAAAATTTCCTTGCCGGGGGAGCAGCAATTAACTGCTTCTGCGTACTTAACCATGTTCCTCTCCGGGTCGTTGATGCGGGTGTGTTGACGGAAACGGCGTCCCAACCAGGCTTGATTAGTCAGCGAATGGGCTGCGGTACGGCGGATTTCTCCGTCACCAACGCAATGTCGGTTGAGCAAGCCAATCGCGGGTTGGAACTGGGGGCGACATTGGTGGAAACGCTTCACTCTCGCGGTGTGAATACACTTTGCCTTGGCGAGATGGGAATTGGAAATACTTCTTCTGCGTCTGCACTTATGGGGGCTTTGCTGTCTCTCAGTGCTAAGGAGTGTGTTGGACGGGGAACAGGGATTAACAACGAGCAGATGGCGTTGAAAGTGACATTGATTGAAAAGGCGCTCAAACTGCATGCAGACAAATTTGCCGATCCTGTCCAAACCCTTGCAGCCGTTGGCGGGTTTGAAATCGCGCAGATTACCGGTGCGATGCTGCGTGCTGCCAGTCTGGGTATGCTGATCGTGGTTGACGGCTTTATTATCTCCAGCGCGGGCCTGCTCGCAACGAGAATCAACCGGCGGTCCGCCACTATATGGTCTTTGCTCACCGCTCACACGAAGCCGGTCACAAGCGTATTTTGGAACACCTCAACGCCGAACCGTTGCTCGATCTGGGAATGCGACTTGGCGAGGGGACAGGCGCCGCGCTATCTATCCCTCTGCTGAAAGCGGCCTGTGCTTCTACAATGACATGGCAAGCTTCGACCAAGCCGGAGTGACAGTGTGACAGACCATCACCCTGCTCCATCAAACTTGATTCAACGCCTGATTTACCAGTGGCAGGTGTTCCTGGTCGCGCTGGCTTTTTTCACCCGTATCCCTGTACCGAAAAACACACCTTTCAGCAAAGAGAGACTCAATAAAGCCAACCGTTACTTCGCCGTTGTAGGCCTGATTGTTGGCGGTATTTCTGGCCTTGTTTTTTACGGTGCCAGTTTCTTCTTCACACAAACGATCGCTGCAGGTTTGGCAATTGCCGCATCCGTCCTTCTCACTGGCGCATTCCATGAAGATGGCTTTGCAGACGTCTGCGATGGATTTGGCGGTGGCTGGGATACCGAGAAAAAGCTGGATATCATGAAAGATTCCCGGCTTGGTACCTATGGGGCAACAGGGCTTTTTCTGATGCTGGGCCTCAAGTGGATGGCGCTATCACAAATCGCCTACCCGGTGGCGGCATTGATAGTGATGCATGTTGTCAGCCGGGCCACGGCTGCCAGCATGATTTTCAGCTACCCCTACGTCCGGCTCGATCAGACAAGCAAAGTCAAACCGCTTGCCAACGAACAATCCAGAGTCGATCTACTCCTTCTGATTGTCACCGCTGTGTTTGTCATATTGTCATTGCTGCCGGCTTACACCGCACCTTTGATTATTGCAGCCCTGGTTTGCCGCCAACTCTGTGGCATCTGGTTTACCCGACAGATTGGAGGTTACACCGGTGATTGTCTTGGGGCTGCGCAGCAGGTTACCGAGTTGGTTGGCTATTTCGTTATCATCGCTATTTCAAACGCTTAATTGGACTAACAGAAGTCAGCACCACAGAAAAAAGGAACAGTCATGTCAGAAGAACGTTACAAAGCCCGCCAGCAAAGAATTAAGGAAGAAGTCGACGCCCGTGTAGAGGCTGCCCAGGAAGAACGAGGCCTGGTTCTGGTTATCACCGGCAACGGAAAAGGCAAATCTACGGCGGGCTTTGGCATCATCGCAAGGGCTACCGGACACGGCCAGAAATGCGGTGTCGGTCAGTTTATCAAAGGCACATGGGACTGCGGAGAGCGCAACCTGCTGGAACAACACGGTGTAGATTTTCACGTTATGGCGACAGGTTTTACGTGGGACACCCAGGATAAAACAGCCGATACCAAAGTCGCTCAGGAAACCTGGCAGTCCTGCAAAGCCATGCTGGCTGACCCGGCTTATGATGTGGTTCTGCTGGATGAAATCACCTATATGGTAACCTACGGCTATATCGACCTGGCAGAGGTCAAGCTCGCTATTTCGGAGCGTCCACGTGAACAGACGGTTGTGATTACCGGGCGTGCGGCACACCGTGAACTCGAAGAAATGGCAGACACCGTTTCAGAAGTCCGTAACGTCAAACACGCTTTTGAATCAGGACTGAAAGCCCGTAAGGGAGTCGACTGGTAATTGAACCCAAAATGACAAAGGCAGCCAACTGGCTGCCTTTGTTTTGTTCCTTAAACTTACACAACAACGGTTGCAATCAGGTAACCAATACAACAGGCACTTACCACACCAATCAGGCCGGGAACCATAAAGCTGTGGTTGAAGTAGTACTTGCCAATCTTGGTCGTACCGGTCACGTCAAAGTTCACAGTGGCGATATCTGACGGATAGTTAGGAATGAAGAAGTAGCCGTAGGTCGCTGGCATCAGTGCAATCAGCAAATAAGGAGGGAGACCCATAGCGATACCAACCGGCAGCATCATGCGCGCCGTAGCTGCCTGGCTGTTTACCACAACAGATACAGTGAACAAGGCCAGTGCAAATGTCCAAGGGTACTCCTGCACCATCTCCGTGATGCCGGATTTAAACGATGGCATCGCATACTGGAAGTAAGTGTCACTCATCCAGGCAATACCAAAGATAGCAATTGCAGCAACCATGCCGGATTTAAACACCACCCCTTCCGGCACTTTCTGTACCTGGGTTTTGGTGGCCAACAGGATAATACCGCCAAATGCCAGCATCATCATCTGGATAATGACGGACATTGAAATCGGTTTGCCACCGTCAATGGTACGCAGTTCAGGCCACATCGCGACAACAACAATAGTTGCAATGGCGAGCAGGAACAGCGCCACGGCATTACGTGCTGAAGAAGGCAATTTCTCATTCAGTGAGGTTGCAGTGGTGCTGAGTATTTTGTCTTTCCACATTGGATCCTGCAGGCGGCGCTGGTATTCAGGATCGTCATTGAGGTCTTTACCGCGACGCATGCTGTAAAGAGACAACAGAATGGTTCCGAGCAAAGTTGACGGGATGGTTACCATCAAAATGGTAAGAAGGTGAATATCTGTCTGGATATCAGATAGCTGAGCCAGGTAGTAAACAACCGCAGCAGAGATTGGGCTACCGGTAATGGCGAGCTGGGAAGCAACTGAGGCTGATGCCATCGGACGCTCCGGGCGGATACCGTTTTTCAGTGCGACATCACCAATGATTGGCATGATGGAATAGACTGCGTGACCGGTACCTAACATCAGCGTCATGGTATAAGTCACCAACGGCCCAAGCAGAGTTACACGCTTTGGATTACGGCGCAAAATGCCTTCCGCAACCTGAAGCATGTACTTTAGGCCGCCTGCGGCTTCGAGTACGGAAGCACAGGTTACCACTGCCATAATGATGAGCATCACTGTGATTGGTGGGGACGTCGGAGGCATCCGGAAAATGAAAACTTCTATGACCAAACCGAGGCCGGAAACCACCCCAAGGCCAATACCACCAAACCGGCTGCTGCATAAAGCATGAGCAGCAAAAACAAAAACTCAAGATACAACATGGAGGAAAATCCTTCTGAGACTGTGTGAATTCATTCCGTCGATCCTTTTCAACGTATGTGTGCATAATTCCCTCAAAACTGTCTGGAAATATTGATAGGAATCAACTCGGTGTAAGCAGTTATCTGGCACATATTTGTTACGTGACCGCACTCCCGCTTTTGCTGATTTCAAATAACCCGAGCAAAACGCAATTCCCACATTGCGGTAACACATATTTCCCACCTTAAAAACATTGAACTCGCTTTATCGGGTTCCGGGCGGAACTGTGTTCTTGCTCCCAGAGAAATAGACAGTGATTAGGTAGGGTTAAGGGAGGTTTACTGTTGGAGAAAATGCATTTATGCCTGCAAAAGTATCTGAATACATGACACGTAAAGTGATTTCTGTCAGCCCGGAAAAAGGCGTTCGGGAAGCTTACTTCCTGATGCGAGATGAAGGGATCAGGCACCTGCCTGTCACAGAAGACGGTGTATTGGTCGGAATTATCAGTGATCGTCAGCTTCGGCGACCGAATTGGGCAGATGAAGCACCGGATATCGCCCACCAGTACGATGTATCAGATAGCCTGAATGTAGGCGACGTCATGGTAAAAGATGTCATCGTCGCCCATACCTATCAAACTCTGGGCAAAGCCGTAGATGCTATCGTAGAAAACCAAGTCGGTGCATTGCCCGTTTTGGACAAAAATGAAGAGCTGGTTGGTATGCTGTCAGCAGTCGATTTGCTCAAAGCCTTTGGCGACCACTTAAAGCACCAGAAAAACGTAAAACGTGCCGGCTGAAAACACATTCCTGCCTCAGAAAAACAAAAGCCCGCGACTCACATCGCGGGCTTTTACAATGTTCAGAAGATAACCAAAATCAGTTAAATAATCCTTTGAGCAACTGATCAGCCGCTTCTTTTACCTTGTCATCCTTAACCTTGTCTCCCAGCAATTTTTTCAACCCACGCTCAGCTTCCTTGCGGGCTTTCTCTTCGAGAACTTTATTACTGGTCAGCAATGCTTTTACATCGAGCTTGTAAGTCGGTTTTTGCCAGGTACCACCGATTTTGACCGGGATGGTGAGGTCTTTCAGTTCGTCAATATCCTGCCCACCCTGGCCTTTGCTCGAACCAACCACAGAAGTTGCGACCTCGAAATCCAACGTCTCGTTCATCAGGTTAGTCTGTCCTTCAGAATGCACACGCAGTGCCGGGGCAAACAGCTCCATGTTCTTGGTTGATGCGATACCCTTGCCGATATTGAATGTTGCGGTCAGCTCACTGAAGTCCGTTTTGCGGGCTTCTTCCACATACTCGGCACGTTTACCTTTCAGGGTTGCTTTGGCTTCCCGAATCATCTCTGGCAGGTTAACGCCATAAACAGCACCGTCGGCAAACTTGATGCCTGCCTTGCCTGCCATTGCGCTGCGCAACGCCTTCTGGGAAAGACCGGTACCCGAAACATCCATCCCGATATTTCCGTTGCCCGCGAGCATATCCGTACCCGCAACGTCTTTCAGGAGTGGCTGAACCTGAACGCCGGTAACCTTACTGAATACTTTATACGTTGCAACCGGCTTCCGGGCATCAATAGTGGCATTCGCCTTGATAGCTCCCTGATAAAGGTTTGCACCGAAATTTTTCAGTGACAACACGCCACGGTTAATAGCGATGTCAATATCAACATTGCTCATGGTGGCGTTTGCTGCTTTGAATTTGCCGACTTTCACAGTACCCGCGAGATCCAGGCCTTTCAGTGCTGACAAATCCGGCTCTTCATCAGACAGCGGCTTCGCTGCTGTGCTGCCGCTGGTTTCTTTTGAAGGCTCGTCACCCACCGGCTTGTCTTTTGCTTTTTCTTCAGCTTTACCGGTACCGAGGAACGCGTCAACATCAATATTGTCGCTGTTCAGTGCAAAACGGATAACCGGCACGTCCTTCACCTGGAAACTGCCGTTGCCAGTCACTTTCAGTTCATCGACTGAGGCCGCGAATGAAGACATTTTTGCAAGGCCATTTTCGAGGTTATAGCTTGCATCACCATCAAATGTGACTGTCATTTCCGGACGTGGAAGCCCCTGACCTTTGAGATCGGTTTTCAGGGCCAGCCCTTTAATTTCCGCCAGCGTCTGAGCTTTGTTCAGATTCGCCTGAAGCTTGCCGGATGCATCAAACGCCAGCCCGGGGATCTCGCCTTTAGCGGAAAATGTCAGGTTGCTCCAATCACCCAATGCCAGGTTGTCTGCGGTCAAATCGGCGGATTCAAGCACTGTTTCGCCATCTTTCATCGACGCATTCAGGACAAACCGCGCAGCGCACTCGCCATGACATCTTGGTTCAGGTTCAACTCAGTTTCACCGCTGGCACTGAAAGACATTTGATTCTGGGTACCATCAATTGCAAATTTAACCGGTACCCATTGCCCGATCGCCATTTCACCGATGGTCAGATCCGCCTTGTTCACTTTCAGCAGGGATCCTGCCTTGTCATTACGCACCACGGCACTGGCATCAAGAAGTTCGACACCTTTGATGGCGATACGCCAGTTGCTGGCTTTCGCTGGTTTATCCTGCGGTGCTTGCTCTTCAGTCGCTGCCGGTTTCGATGCGTTGTCTTCCGCCGCCTTGTCACCAGTTAGCCCGTCAAGGTTAGACACCCCGTCTGCTTTTGTCTGGATAAACACATGCGCACCGTCCAGGCTTACCATGCCAACTTCAAGCTCTTTGCCGAGAAGCGGCATGACGGAAACTGACGCCTGGGCAGATTCAAACTTCATCAAATCAGGCTCTGCAAAACCTGCTGGGTTTTTAAGTGCCACATTCTCAAGCGACAACCCGATACTTGGCCAGACTGTCCAGCCAATGTCACCATTAATCACCAATTCCCGGCCAGTAGCTTTCTTAACCTGGTCGGTAATCAGTGGCTTAAATTGATTTGGATCTACCACCAAAAACAAAACACCGATAGCAATCACTACCAGCAACAACAACCCCACGAGGGCATAGATGAGTTTCTTCATTGATGTCTCCTTGTGCGCATTTTTTAAGTGCAAGGAATTTTCGGGATACAAAAGCAAACAGGCACCCTGGGGTGCCTGTTGATTCGGTCATCAATCAGTCTTCGTTGATACGGCTTGCTACCGCGCCCTGCTGATTCTTGTATTTCGCGTTGTCGCGTTTGTTGTAAGGCTTCTCAGCCGGGCCAGAGATTTTCTCAAAGCTCAGCGCACCGATAGCCATACCAGGGCGAAGTGCCAGTGGCAGACGGCCACTGTTATAGAATTCCAGAACAATCTGTCCGGACCAACCCGGGTCGATACGGTGTGCAGTAACGTGGACCATCAAGCCCAGACGTGCCAGCGACGAACGTCCGTCGAGCCAGCCAACAATGTCATCAGGCAGAGTGACCGACTCATGAGTAATGGCCAGGGCCAGTTGGCCCGGGTGAAGGTAAAACGCATCACCTTCACCAAGAATAATTTCATCGCTCATTACGCTTTCAAGCTGAGCGGAAACCTGCTCCTTAGGGCCGGACAGGTCAATATAAGGTGCACCGTGATCATTGAAGACACGGAACTTGTTACCTAGGGAAACGTCGGCAGTTACACCGGAAATAGCATCATCACTCGGTCTAGGTACCATGCTGATGATACCCGCATCCAGGTATTCCTTGATGTGTTTATCACACAGTCTCATCACTCTCTCCCAGAATCATCGTTGCTGTGTTTGCGCAAATTTAGGGTCTTAAAACTAAAACGGGCCAGCAAAGCCAGCCCATTCAATACGTTAAGAACGCAATAATTTGGATATATGTGCTTTTAGAACATCAATGGCAATACGGTTTTTACCGCCACGAGGCACAATAATATCAGCGTACTGTTTTGACGGTTCGATAAACTGCATAAACATAGGACGTACTGTTGACTGGTACTGTGACAACACAGAATCCATCGTACGGCCTCGTTCTTCTACGTCACGCTTAACGCGGCGAAGGAGACAGATGTCCAGTGGCGTATCCATAAACACAGAAGCATGCATCAGGCCACGCAGACGCGGATCTGTCAGCAGCAGGATACCTTCAAGGATAATCACTTTTTTTAGGCTCAAGACACTGGGTCTCTTGCATGCGAGTGTGTTCAGTGTAGCTATAAACCGGTACGTCTACGGCCTGGCCTGCCAGCAATTGTTCCAGATGATCGCACAGCAGGTCATGATCAAGGGCATTCGGGTGGTCGTAGTTGGTTTTAACACGCTCTTCCATGCTCAGATGACTCTGGTCACGGTAGTAGCTGTCTTCGGTGATAACACCGATTTGATCGTCGCCGACCTTGGCTTTTAGCTCACGGTAAACAGTGTTTGCGATAAGGCTTTTACCGGAAGCGGATGCTCCTGCGATACCGATGATGACACATTGGTGTGGATTATCAGACATAATTCAACGCACCTGGGGATCGTCGCGAAATTAAAAACATCGTTGGGCAAACGGAAACAAGGAAGCGGTCCTTGTTAAGGATAAATAGCTTTGTCCAACCTAAACCGCTCGATTATAGGAAGTTGCCCCGCTACACGCCAGTAAAAAACCGGGTTTTAGCGGAGCATGTGTCGCAACTGATGCGGAATTAACCTATTGTCTGAATTGATATCTGCTCAGGAGCGCGATCACCTTGCCAGTACATACGGCAGGCAACACTTCTCGCCAGTTCCAGATAAAGCGCAGCGTGCTCGCTGTCAGTGCGTGCAGCCACTGTAGGGGCGCCATTATCAATGTCTTCACGAATTGAAATGTGCAGGGGCATTTGTGCCAGCAACGCCATCCCCTTTTCCTTCGCCATTTTTGCTGCCCCACCCTGACCGAATATGGCTTCATGGTGACCACAATTACTGCAAATGTGGTAGCTCATGTTCTCTATCACACCGAGTACAGGCACATTGACTTTATCAAACATACTGACCCCCTTAACCGCATCAGCCAGCGCCAAATCCTGTGGCGTTGTCACGATAACAGCGGCGGTCACGGGAAACTGCTGTGCAAGGCTCAGCTGAATGTCACCGGTACCCGGCGGCATATCCACAACCAGGTAATCAAGATCTGGCCAGGCGGTTTCGTTCACAAGCTGACTGAACGCCTTGGACGCATCGGTCCACGCCATGCCATCGCATTATCCGCGGGCACCAGATAGCCGATGGAGTTTGTATATAGTCCATGCGCTTCAATTGGCTGCATGGTTTTGCCATCCAGCGAGACAGGCTGCTGGTCTTCTGTTCCCAGCATCAGAGGTACCGAGGGGCCGTAAATATCAGCATCCAGCAAACCGGTTTTGGCACCGCTTGCAGATAACGCAAGGGCAAGGTTCACCGCGGTGGTCGATTTACCCACACCGCCCTTTGCCGAACTGACAACGATAACGTTCTTGACCCCTTTCAGAAGTGCTTTGTCACCGGCTTTCAGTGTCGCAACTTTCTGAGTGACGGACACGGGCAAACCTTCAACCGGGCAAGGATTGGCTTCCAACCAGGCGTTGAGCTCATCAATCAGTGATTTGGCAGCGAAAGGAATGGTCACGGTCACAGCATCGTTTTTTACCAGGACAAAATGTTCCTGGGATGCCCAGTTTTCGATCAACTGCGGATGGCTGAATTGGTTAAGCCACGAGATGATATTTTCTGAATTGTTGTCATTATTGTCGTTACGGCTAAAAAACATGCTTCACACGCCCCTAAGTTTCCGTATTTAATGTCATCCTAACATCAAATCACTGATGCTGCCTGTCTTTCAGACCCAGTATCAGGTAAGATTTGCGAACGATTTTTTCCATCATCATCAAGAGCGAATCATCAGAATTATGGCTGCAAACCAACGTAATATCCTGGTGACCTGTGCACTGCCTTACGCCAACGGTTCAATCCACCTTGGCCACATGCTTGAGCATATTCAGGCGGATGTATGGGTGCGTTACCAGCGCCTGCGCGGCAACAATATCCACTTTATCTGTGCAGACGATGCCCACGGTACCCCAATCATGCTGAAAGCCCAGCAACTGAGTATGGAGCCAGAGCAGATGATCGCTGGCGTGCAGAAAGAGCACGAAGCAGACTTTGCCGGTTTCGACATCAGCTTTGACAACTACCACAGCACTCACAGTGATGAAAACCGTGAGCTGGCGTCTTATATCTACAACCAGCTGAAAAACAGCGGCTACATTACCAGCCGTACCATTTCCCAGCTGTTTGACCCTGAAAAAGAAATGTTCCTGCCGGACCGTTTTGTAAAGGGCACATGCCCGAACTGTAAGGCAGAAGACCAGTACGGTGACAACTGCGATGTATGTGGCGCAACGTACAGCCCAACTGAACTGATTGATCCTAAGTCTGCTGTCAGCGGTGCAACTCCGGTGATGAAAGACTCCGTACACTTCTTCTTCGACCTGCCCCAGTTTGAAAGCATGCTGAAGACCTGGACAAAGTCCGGTGCCCTTCAGGATGAAATGGCGAACAAGATGGGCGAATGGTTCGAATCCGGCCTGCAGCAGTGGGATATTTCCCGTGATGCACCGTATTTCGGTTTCGAAATCCCGGGTGAACCGGGCAAATTCTTCTACGTCTGGCTTGATGCTCCGATCGGCTACATGGGCTCTTTCAAGAACCTGTGTGAAAAGCGTGGCGACATCGATTTCGACGCATTCTGGAAAGCAGACAGCGACGCAGAGCTTTACCACTTCATCGGTAAAGACATCGTGTACTTCCACAGCCTGTTCTGGCCTGCCATGCTCGAAGGTGCCGGCTTCCGTAAGCCAAACAAAGTTAACGTACACGGCTATGTCACCGTAAACGGTGCCAAGATGTCGAAGTCAAAAGGTACGTTCATCAAAGCGGCAACATACCTCAAGCACCTCGACCCCGAGTGCCTGCGCTACTACTACACGGCCAAACTGAACAACCGCATCGACGACCTCGACCTGAACCTGGAAGACTTCGTACAGCGCGTTAACGCTGATATTGTTAACAAGGTTGTAAACCTGGCTTCCCGTAACGCCGGCTTTATTGCCAAGCGTTTTGACGGTGAGTTGTCTGCGGAATTTGCAGAGCCAGCCCTGTACGCTGAATTTGCTGAAGCAGCTGACCGCATCGGTAACTTCTACGAAAACCGAGAGTACAGCCGCGCTGTTCGCGAAATCATCGCACTGGCTGACAAAGCCAACCAGTACGTTGATGAAAAAGCACCGTGGGTTGTTGCCAAACAAGAAGGCCAGGAAAAAGCTCTGCAGGATATCTGCACCGTAGGTATTAACCTGTTCCGTGTGCTGATGACCTACCTCAAGCCTGTTATGCCAAAACTGGCGGAACGTGCAGAAGGTTTCCTCAACGAGACTCTGACCTGGGAAGCATTGCACAGCCTCTGGTTGGCCATAAGATTGCTGCATTCAAGGCACTGTTCAGCCGCATTGATCCTAAGAACATCGAAGCGATGATCGAAGATTCAAAAGCGGATGCAGAAGCAGAGAAAGCGTTGACTGCAAAACCTGCAAACAGCCCGCTGAACGACGAGCCTATTGAGCCGGAAATCGAATTTGGCGACTTTGCCAAAGTTGATTTGCGCATCGCCCGCATCGTTTCATGTGAGGAAGTGCCTAAAGCAGACAAACTGCTGAAGATGCAACTGGATATCGGCGGTGAAACCCGTCAGGTATTCTCAGGCATCAAGTCTGCTTACAAGCCGGAAGATCTGGTAGGCAAGCTGACCGTCATGGTTGCCAACCTGAAACCGCGCAAGATGAAGTTCGGAATGTCTGAAGGCATGGTGCTCGCTGCTGGCCCTGGCGGAAGTGAACTGTGGCTTCTGGAGCCACACGAAGGTGCCCAGCCGGGTATGCGCGTGATGTAATTGCTTGCAATTTCGATTGGGGGAGCTTCGGCTCCCCTTTTTTGTGTCACCGTTGCACCAAAATGGTTCACGCGTGCATTCATTCCGGGCGAGGATACACGATAAGATACTATTTATCAGTGCGTTAGCTGAGATTATACTGGCATGGTACGTGCAATAGCCTCTCTGGAAGGAGGCCTACTATGACTAACCTTGTTTTATTTTGCGCAGCCATGGTTCTTATTACCGGGTACACTATTCTCAGAGGGCTCAGACCGCGGAAATCATCGCTCATTCAAGTGATCGTTTTATTGCGGCAACTGATTCAGTTGGTCCGGATCCGTCGACAGTTATGGCGTCCCAGCAAGCTTAATTTGGATGCACCCGATACCCGGCTTAGCCACATAGATGCCTCGATTTCTGCCGTTATCGTCAAAATGCGGCGTGTCTGCGACTCTCGTCAGCAAACTCTGATAAATGTGCTTTCACAAAGGGTTATTGAACTCCAGGAACTTGGGTTGGACTGCAACCCAACTACTGCATACCTCCGGCATGGCAAACTCATTCGCCACCTTTTGTACCTGATTGATGAATGCACCTTTTCGATGCTTGAAGGAAAAGGGAGCGATAATGCCTTCAATGAATACCAAATATTCTGGCAGTCGACACTCGATAGCATGGATAGCCTGACAAGGTTCAGGATGGCGGTTTTGAAAATTGATAAAGGGGATGTTACGGGGATACAGTCTCTCCGACTGCAAGCCCTGATTCTGAGGAAAAGGCTGTCAAAAACTGAGGTGCTACCCGGACACACCCAGACAGCCATGAGCCCGCTTCTGTACCGCCATCTCAGCGATATTTATCATAACTATCCTGAGGAACTGGCAATGTCGGTAGAAGCACTGTGGGGACTGTCGGACCAAACCTCAACAGTAATATTCTCTCAATACGACCAGCAACTCCGGCAAACAATGAAAAATGCTGATATTGAACTGCCACCGTTGTTGTCTCCTTCCCTCAACTGAAAAAGGCTGCAGAATTTGCAGCCTTTCTGAGACACCAGTACAGCAACAAGGCCTACTTCTTCCTGAACTGGATAACCAGTTGGCGCTGCTCATCCAGGAGATCAACCAAGCGGGATGTTTCAGTAACACTTTCCCCGGCAAGTGCAACGTTAGCCTGAGACACTTCGGAAATCGACTGGACGTTGGAGTTCATCTCCTGCGCAACTGCTGCCTGCTCTTCAACGGCTGTCGCAATCTGGTGGTTTCGGTCACTGATGTCATTCACCAGTGACTGCGCCCGCTGGATTGCCTCCCCTGCGCGGTTGGCGGTATCCACACAGCCTGCTGACAATTCAGTACCTTGGCCATTGCATCGACCGCCTGACTGGTACCGCTTTGAATCTCAGAAATAACAGTCTGAATTTCTGATGTAGATTCTTGTGTACGCTGGGCAAGTGCACGCACTTCATCAGCAACCACTGCAAAACCCCGCCCTTGTTCACCAGCCCGGGCAGCTTCGATAGCAGCGTTCAGAGCCAGAAGGTTCGTTTGTTCCGCAATGCCGCTTATCACATCAGAGACTGCACCAATGCGCTTACCATGCTCTTCAAGGTCAGCAATAACCTTGGATGCATTGTCGAGTTGGCTGGCTAGTTGGTTGATGGCTTCCACAGTCTGGGAGACAGTGTTCATACCATCCTGGCTGGCATCCTGAGCCTGAGAGGCCGCATCAGACGCTGACTGTGTATTGTTGGCCATGTCATTACTGGTTGCAGACATCTGGTTGATAGCCGCCGCCATCTGATCCGTTTCTGCATTTTGCGCTTCAATGTTGCTTGCGGTCTCACGCCCGTTCTCGTTCGCACGGGAAGCCGCACCAAGTACCTGCTCGCTGGAGTCCATGATGCGGCCGACAACGGCATTAAGTTCTGCTGCGCGCATCTTCAGTGCCAATTCCAATTCAGACACATCTCCCACTGCACCGGTATAAACAAGTTCCATCATGGGATTATCGAAGCTCTTACGCGCTTCCGTTGTCAGTTTCTCCAGTCGGCGGGTTGCTGAATACACAATGGCAACCGAAGCACCAACTGTACCGCCATTGCCGCCGGCAACCCGGCAAACATTCCGACAACAAACGACAAAATCGCCGCTAAGATGAAGGCAAGACTGCAACGCTGCCACAACCGCGTGCGGGGCAATCTAAGTTGTAACGGGACCTTACCGGCTTTGAGCTTCGGGTAGAGTTTCTCAGCCCTGTCCACAAGGTGCCTGTCAGGGCAGGAGCGCACCGATTGATACTCGTAAGCTTTTCCGTCATGCATAATCGGAGTGGCAAAGGCGTCAACCCAGTAATGGTCCCCGTTTTTACAACGGTTTTTTACCATTCCCATCCAGGATTTGCCCTTTTTGAGGTGCTCCCACATATCCTTAAACGCAGCGGGAGGCATATCCGGATGGCGAACCATGTTATGAGGCTGTCCCTTCAGCTCTTCGAGAGAAAAGCCCGCGACTTCGCAAAATTCGTTACTTGCATATTTGATAAAGCCTTTGGTATCAGTTGTTGAAAGCAAATTGTAATGCTCCGGATACCGGTTTTCTTTTTGCGTGACGGGCTGATTAATGCGCATTCGACGTCCCTTTATAAATACATGTACACCAGGTGTTAATTCCCGTTATCGGCTGAAATATGGATATCTTCAGCCTGGAACTGACGGAATCACCATCATTAACCTTACAATTGCTAATAGTATTAACAATTTTGGATAGTTAGTCATTGATAGGTTTATGGATTTGTGAGGATGTATTTATTGCTATCAATGTTTATAAAAAACTGACGTCGTGATTAACATATTGAAAACAGGACAGGACGGCTTACCCTTCCAAATTGGATTCCCAATTTATTACCATGAAGCACATTTTTACAGTCAAGCAGGCGCGGAAATTGAAAGATAAACGCGCCCTAGATTCAACGCATAAAAAAACCGGTCATCAAGACCGGTTTTATCTGTTTCGATAGGGTTAGCCGATGTGAGTCAAGCCGCCCATGTATGGACGAAGCACTTCCGGCACTTCAATGCGACCGTCTTCCTGTTGGTAGTTTTCCAGTACAGCTACCAGAGTACGGCCAACAGCCAGGCCTGAACCATTCAGTGTGTGTACCAGTTCAGGTTTCTTCTCAGACTTACGGCGGAAACGAGCCTGCATACGGCGAGCCTGAAAATCACCCATGTTAGAACAGGATGAAATCTCACGGTATGTGTCCTGCGCTGGCAACCATACTTCCAGGTCATAAGTCTTGGTAGAGCCGAAGCCCATGTCGCCGGTACAGAGTACCACTTTGCGGTATGGCAATTTCAGGAGCTGAAGAACACGCTCGGCCTGACCGGTCAGTTCTTCCAGAGCATCCATCGATTCCTCTGGCTTAACGATTTGTACGAGTTCAACTTTGTCGAACTGGTGCATACGGATAAGACCACGAGTATCGCGACCATAAGAGCCGGCTTCTGAACGGAAGCATGGAGTATGAGCAGTCATACGCAGTGGCAGTTCATCCTCATCAAGGATAACGTCACGAACCATGTTAGTCAGAGGGACTTCAGCAGTCGGAATCAGCGACATGCCGATACCTTCTTCAGTCGCTGGTTTGGTATGGAAAAGGTCCTCACCAAACTTCGGTAACTGGCCGGTACCACGCAGAGAGTCTGCATTAACCAGGTAAGGGACATACATCTCGGTGTAGCCGTGCTCAGTAGTGTGCAGGTCAAGCATAAACTGAGTCAGGGCACGATGCATACGGGCAACCTGGCCTTTCATCACAACAAAGCGCGAACCAGACAGCTTAACGGCACTGGCGAAATCCAGGCCACCGGTCATTTCACCGAGATCAACGTGATCGCGAACCTCAAAACCGTACTGCTTAGGCTCACCCCAAACAGAGATTTCTACGTTCTCGTTTCATCCTTACCCATTGGTACTGAGTCATCAGCGAGGTTAGGAATGCTCATGTAAATAGCATTGATCTCGTTTTGCAGATCGTTAAGCGCAGCTTTGGCGTTGTTCAGTTCATCACCCAGGTTGGCAACCTGATCCAACAGAGGCTGGATATCTTCACCGCGGGCTTTCGCCTGACCGATGGATTTCGATCGTGAATTACGCTCCGCCTGCAGCTCTTCAGTTTGCACCTGAATGGACTTACGTTTTTCTTCCAGTTGGCGAATGGTATCCACGTCGAGCTTGAATCCACGACGCGCCAGCTTTTCAGCCGTTGCATCCAGCTCGTTTCGAAATAGATTTGAATCCAGCATGCTTATCCTACTTATCGATTCGTTGTCTTTGCATGAACAAATGAATGACGCCCAGGTCGTGAGAAAGCCTGAATATCCGGTCATTCTTCAAGGGTTAAACAATAGCGAAAATACACCGATTTTCCTAGCGGTTCTTTGCGCTGGATGCGCCTTTACCAGCGCTTTCGCGGGCTGGCTGCATCCAGTTGGTCAAGAAATGCAAGTTTTTCCCGCAGTTTGATTTCAAGCCCTCGTTCAACCGGCTGGTAATACCGTGTCCCCGCCATCTCTTTCGGGAAATATGACTCGCCTGCGGCGTAGGCATTTGGCTCATCGTGGGCATAGCGGTAATCATCTCCGTAACCCATCGATTTCATCAGTTTCGTTGGAGCATTCCTGAGGTGAACAGGCACTTCAAAGTCAGAGGTTTCCCTTGCATCATTCAGTGCCTGCTTCCAGGCGGTATAAACGGCGTTGCTCTTTGGTGCGCAAGCACAGTACACCGCGGCCTGGGCAATAGCTCGCTCTCCTTCTGACGGGCCAACACGGTTAAAACAATCCCAGGCGTTGATGGCAATTTCCATTGCCCGGGGATCGGCATTGCCAATATCTTCTGACGCAATTGCCAACAGGCGGCGAGCGACATACAGCGGATCACCACCGGCAGTCACAATTCTGGCGTACCAGTACAAGGCCGCATCCGGGTCAGAACCGCGCACGGACTTATGGAATGCAGAAATCAGGTCGTACCAAATATCCCCTTTGTTGTCGAAACGGGCGACTTTTTCACCGGCCACTTCCGACAACATGTCGAGGCTAAGGTGCTTGGTACCATCGTCACCTTCCGCAGCCATATCTACCAGGATTTCAAGGTAGTTCAGTGACATCCTGGCATCCCCTGCCACCAGCTCTGCCAGCGCATTTTTCAGGGCGTCAGGTGCATCAATTTGATCGTTTCCGAGCCCGCGTTCTTTATCGGTCAATGCCTGGTTAATGACATTCAAAATGTCCGTTTTTTCCAGCGATGTCAGCTTGTAGACCCGAGCCCGGGACAGCAATGCATTGTTAAGTTCAAACGACGGGTTTTCTGTGGTCGCACCAATAAACACCACGGTACCGTCTTCGATATGCGGTAAAAACGCATCCTGCTGGCTTTTGTTGAAGCGATGCACCTCATCCACAAACAGAATGGTTTTCCGGCCGGCAAGTTGGTTCTGGCGCGCTTGTCAATAGCAGCCCGAATCTCTTTCACTCCGGATGTTACGGCGGACACCCGTTCAATTTCCGCATTGGTATATCCGGCCGCCACTTCTGCGAGCGTGGTTTTGCCCGTACCCGGAGGCCCCCACAGGATCATGGAATGCAATTGGCCGGCTTCAAGTGCACGGCGCAGCGGTTTACCCGGCCCGACCAAATGTTGCTGACCAATATACTGGTCAAGGGTCAGCGGGCGCATGCGCGCTGCTAATGGGCGGAAGTCAGAGGAAAAGTTAAGGCTGAAATTACTCACCGGGTACTCCCGTGTTTTACTGGCGCTGATCGTCCAACTCTACACCGTCCGGCGGGGTAAAGTGGAACAAACTGTCATTAGGCTTCGCAGCAACAAATTTATTCAAAGTGAACTGGCTCACTTGCCCATCCTGTTCAACCACAGAAAAACCTTCGACTTCGCCGTCTTTCTTTACATCCACAACAAATTCACCGACACGCGATGACTGCGATTTTGGCGTCAGGGTAAAGACATCCCCTTTTTGCGTAACGGTGTACTGCTGCCAGTCTGTTTTATTGTTTCGGGTTAGCAGTGTAAACGGCGTCTGATCAGTGGCTTGATCCAGCCACATTGCGGTGACCTGTTCCACGAACGGACTGTAATACCAAAGTGTTTTCCCATCAGATACCAGAATATTTTCATCCGGTTCAACCGTCGTCCAGTTAAACAGGTTCGGCCGTTCAATTGCGAGTGTACCCGTCCCCACACTGATAACTTCGCCGTCAGCGCTGGTGACTTTTTGAGAGAATCCTGCACTGAAGGCATTCACTTTGTCCAAGCGGGAGATCAGGTTGTCCTGAGGATTGGCCAATGCCAACGGTGCGATCATCACCAATAGAAAAAGGCTTTTTTTCATTCGTTTTTTCCAAATTAGGGAGCCTTTATGGCTCCCTATAATTTAAATCAGGGGTACTCAGTCACGGGGAGGCGGCGGGGCCAACACTTCCCGGTTTCCGTTGTGACCCGGGGAACTGACGATACCATGCGCTTCCAACTGCTCGACAATGCGTGCAGCCCGGTTGTAACCAATTTTAAAGCGACGCTGAACACCGGAAACCGAGCCGCGGCGGCTGTCAGTCACGAACTCAACCACCTGATCAAACAGCGGATCCAGGTCGTCATCAGTGCTTCCTGTTTCACCCGGCAGGAGGGAATCCGCACCCTGATCGTCATTGAGGATACTCTCAATGTAATTCGGTTTACCGCGTGCTTTCCAGTTGCTGACCACCCGGTGTACTTCGTCGTCACTGACAAATGCACCGTGAACACGTTCCGGATGGTTAGAGCCGTTCATCATAAACAGCATGTCACCCATGCCCAGCAACGATTCCGCACCACCTTGGTCAAGGATGGTTCGAGAGTCTGTTTTAGTGGATACCGTGAACGCTACGCGAGACGGAATGTTCGCCTTGATGAGACCTGTAATAACGTCCACGGATGGACGCTGCGTGGCAAGGACAAGGTGTATACCGGCCGCACGCGCTTTCTGGGCGAGACGGGCAATCAGCTCTTCCACCTTTTTGCCTACAACCATCATCAGGTCAGCAAATTCATCCACTACCACAACGATATAAGGCAATTTTTCCAGCATCGGGGCTTCGGGATCCATACTGTCACCCGGCTTCCACAGAGGGTCCGGAATCGGATGGTTCGCTTCTTCCGCTTCTTTCACCTTGTCATTAAAGCCCGCAATGTTTCGTACGCCAAGCATGGACATCAATTTGTAGCGGCGTTCCATCTCACCCACACACCAACGCAGCGCATTACCGGCATCCTTCATGTCAGTAACCACTTCCGTCAGCAAATGAGGAATGCCTTCGTAAACAGAAAGCTCCAACATTTTCGGGTCAATCATGATGAAACGCACTTCTTCAGGCGAAGCCTTGTAAAGCATGCTGACAATCATAACGTTAACACCCACAGACTTACCGGAACCGGTTGTACCGGCCACCAGCAGGTGCGGCGTTTTAGCCAGGTCAGTCACCACTGACTCACCGGCGATATTCTTACCAAGCACCACAGACAGCGGTGACTTGGACTGCTTAAAGCGTTCACTATCTACCACTTCCGACATCGACACCATTTCCCGGTGGGCGTTTGGCAGTTCAAGTCCGATATAAGGTTTACCCGGGATAACCTCAACCACACGAACGGCTGATGCAGAAAGGGATCGGGCGATATCTTTTGACAGACCAGAAATCCGGCTGACTTTTACACCCGGTGCCAGTTCGAGTTCATAACGGGTAATCACCGGCCCCGGATAGACACCAACAACCTTCGCATCAATTTTATAGTCAGACAGACGTGCTTCAACCAGTCGGGCGGTATGCTCCAGCTCTTCGCGGGAAGCGCGCTGAACCGTCTTGCGAGGTGGGTCGAGAAGGTCGACAGTCGGCAACGGTTCTTTGGGCTTCGGCAGGTTTTCTTCCTGACGGCGCAGGAACGGGTGAATCTTGGCAGCTTCCTTCGCCTTCGCTTCCCGGATGGTCTCCATAAACGGATCTTCTTCCTCATCCGAGCTTTCACGGTCTGGTTCTACCGGCTTGAATTCAGTGAACTGTGCGTGAGGCGTTGGGGCAGCTTCGTCTGGCGCAAGTGATTCGCCATGTTCTGCTGCGGCAGACGGCTCAGATTGGGAAGTCTCTGCCTGCTGCCATTGTCCATCGTCTTCAGTGAAATCCAGCACATCGTCTGCAAAGGTATCTGTGTGAAGGTTGTCTGTATCAGTTTGATCCAGTGCATGGTCATCGTGGAATGCGATTTCCTCAACCACAGATTCAGACGTCTCGTGGTGCTCAGACACGTCTTCCTCTCGGACATTATTGTCCGAGCCATTTTCAACATTCTGCCAAGGAAGAAGCACGTCTGATGACGTCTGTTCCTCAGGGAAATGGATGATTGGCTCGACGCGATTATCTTCCGGATCAGTTTCATGTTCACCAGTAACGGGAGAAGACATCAGAATATCCGGCATGTCGAAAGCATCTGATGACAGCGCAGCGTTGTTGGATTGTTTTGGTTTGGTGCTGTCACCAGACGTCTCAACGGCCTGCGGCTCTGCAGCCATGTCCTCACTTTTCGCACGCAGCGGTTTGGCAAGCACATCAAGGTCAGTCATCTCAAGGTTTTCATCGTCTCCACGACTGTCGAAAGCAGAATGAACTTCGGATTTTTCACCCCTGGCTTTCGCCAGAACCCAGTCAACGCCTTCCAGTACCCACTCTCCCAGCGCGTCAACGATAGTAAGCAGGATATGCCAGTAAACAGGGTGAAACCGGCAGCCCAGAGGAACATCATGACCAGCGTGGTCCCGAGTACGTTAAACAGTGGCAATACCATACCCGTAACCACATCACCCACCACGCCTCCGGATGAAAAATACCAGAAGTCATCGAAATTCAGGTCAGCGAGGCTGCAACTTGTGAGGAAAAGGACCACGAGTCCAAGTATGCGTGTGCCGAGAATGGTGTAGTTAAGCGGCTCGGAGGCATCCCGGTGTCTAAGGAACACCCAGGTTCCCAATACCAGTGCCAATGGCAAAAGGTAGGCCAGTGCACCGAACATGAAAAAGAGGGTGTCAGCAAGCCATGCACCCATCGCTCCGGCAGCGTTTTTTACGGGGCCATCCCAGGCGGTCTGGGACCAAGACGGATCAGCAGAATTATAGGTGAGCAACGCCACGTAGGTGAAAAGCGCAACCATTAATCCAACAATAAATAGCGCTTCCTTGATGCGCTGCCAGCCATTTAACCGTTTCTTAGGCGTGGACTCTTTGGGTTCCTGACGCAGGGAAAACTCCATTGGTACCTTGTATTTTTATCTGAATGCTGCCCTTGCAACACGTGCGGATACTTCAACTCTTTCCTATGTTATACCAAAGTGCGCGATTTCCTGAACTTTTGCACGTAAAGGTAAAGTCATAATTTGCCAAAAACAAAGCGGGTGGCGAAAACGCCACCCGCTTGGATGCTTCTTAACCACTTTAGTTTATAAACTCGGATTAACGAGTTTTAATAACCAGTTGGTTAGTCTGTTTCACTTCTTCCATAACCACGTAGGTACGGGTGTCATTCACACCCGGAAGGCGAAGCAGCGTCTCACCCAACAGTTTGCGATAAGCAGACATATCAGATACTCGGGTCTTCAACAGGTAATCGAAGTCGCCGGAAACCAGATGACATTCCTGAATGTCTTCCAACTGCTGTACCGCCTTGTTGAACTGGTCAAATACGTCTGGCGCACCTCGGTTCAAAGTGATTTCAACAAAGACCAGCAGAGATGCATCCAGGTACTGCGGGTTCAACAATGCAGTATAACCAGTGATGTAACCCTGACGCTCAAGTCTGCGAACACGTTCTAAACATGGTGTGGGCGAAAGTCCAACGCGCTTGGACAACTCTACGTTCGAGATACGGCCGTCCTTTTGGAGCTCATTGAGAATATTGCGATCAATGCGGTCCAGTTCCTTGTTCGGCTTCTTTTTACTATCTACCATTTTTTATTCCACCTTCTCACTTCCTTGCAAAAAAATATAACGCTCTCGTTAACGTTTTTTTAATTTTCAGCATCAAATCCCGCTGATTGCAAACTATACTAGCCATAAATAGGAGCTCATAGCAAACGACTAGTAAAAACCACTGTCTTACGGAGTATATACAGGATGATTATTGGCGTACCTAAGGAAATTAAGAACCATGAATATCGTGTCGGCATGGTTCCCGCGTCCGTTAGAGAACTTATTACCCACGGCCACACAGTGATAGTCGAAACTCAAGCCGGTTCAGGCATTGGATTTACTGACGAAGACTATGTGACTGCAGGTGCATCAATCCTTCCATCCGCCGCAGACATCTTTGCTGGCGCAGATATGATTGTAAAAGTTAAGGAACCTCAAGCTGTCGAGCGCGCTATGCTGCGCGAAGGACAAATTTTGTTCACTTATTTGCACCTAGCTCCAGATTTTCCACAAACAGAAGACCTTATCAAGAGTAAAGCTGTCTGTATCGCATACGAAACCGTAACAGATTCTCATGGTAGATTGCCACTTTTAGCGCCAATGTCCGAAGTCGCAGGACGAATGTCTATTCAGGCTGGTGCTCAAACTTTAGAGAAATCTCGCGGTGGTACCGGATTATTGCTGGGCGGAGTGCCAGGTGTGGCACCCGCTAAAGTCGTTGTTTTAGGCGGCGGTGTCGTCGGTTCCAATGCAGCCCGGATGGCCGTAGGCCTTCGAGCGGATGTAACAATTTTAGATCGAAATGTTGACACACTTCGCAAATTGGATGAGGAATTCCAGGGGCGGGCAAAAGTCGTTTATTCCACACATGAGGCCCTGGAGCAGCACGTAATCGCTGCCGATTTGGTTATTGGTGCAGTCCTGATTCCGGGTGCTGCTGCCCCAAAATTGGTTACTAAAGCACTTATCAAAAAGATGAAACCCGGTAGTGCTGTAGTCGATGTGGCCATTGACCAAGGGGGATGTTTTGAAACATCCCACGCCACTACACATGCCGATCCGACCTATATCGTTGACGATGTTGTGCATTACTGTGTTGCCAATATGCCGGGGGCCGTTGCCCGCACATCAACCTTTGCACTCAACAACGCAACACTGCCATTTATCGTCAAACTGGCAAACCAAGGCTACAAAAACGCATTGCTCGGTGACAGTCACTTCCGCGATGGACTGAATGTCATTCATGGGCAGGTAACCTGTCGTGAAGTCGCTGAAAGTTTTGACCTGGAATATGTTGACCCAATGGTTGCTTTGGAAGGTTGATTAGGCCTTATAAAGTTTAGGGGTAATGCATTTTATTTCCCCATTTGACACCAATTGGTTATAAACCATACGAATTAGCAAAGAGCACCTTCACTGGTGCTCTTTCTTTAGTTGCCTATTTTACCTAAAATCTGCCCATCACTCGAAATTAGATAAATCGCGTCAGCGGAGAATATATGAGTAACGTAAAGCACGCCAAACTCCTGATCCTTGGTTCCGGCCCAGCCGGATATACCGCTGCGGTATACGCCGCCCGAGCTAACCTGAACCCGGTAATGATCACCGGTCTTCAGCAAGGTGGACAGCTGACCACAACAACAGAAGTAGAAAACTGGCCTGGTGACCCAGAAGGTCTTACCGGTCCGGGCCTGATGGAGCGCATGAAGGAACATGCCGAAAAGTTCGAAACTGAGATCCTGTTCGACCACATCAATGAAGTGGAATTAACCAAGCGCCCATTTACCCTGAAGGGTGACAGCGGTACTTATACCTGTGACGCGCTGATAATCGCAACCGGGGCATCTGCTCAATACTTGGGTATGGAATCAGAAGAAGCCTTCAAAGGGCGTGGCGTATCTGCCTGTGCAACCTGTGACGGCTTTTTCTACCGCAACCAGAAAGTTGCCGTTATCGGTGGCGGTAACACCGCTGTTGAAGAGGCTCTGTACCTGGCAAATATCGCTTCTGAAGTGCACCTCATCCACCGCCGTGATAGCTTCCGCGCCGAAAAGATCCTGGTTCAGCGCCTGATGGACAAAGTTGAATCCGGCAATATCATTCTGCACACAGATCGTGTCCTGGATGAAGTGCTAGGCGACGACATGGGTGTAACCGCGGTTCGCATTAAAGACACTCAGTCAGACGAAACTGAAGTGCTGGAAGTGATGGGGCTGTTTGTCGCCATCGGCCACAAGCCAAACACTGCGATCTTTGACGGACAGCTGGAAATGAACAACGGCTACCTGAAAGTTCAGTCAGGCCTTGAAGGCAATGCGACCCAGACCAGCATCGAGGGTGTCTTCGCAGCGGGTGATGTTATGGACCACATCTACCGTCAGGCAATCACTTCTGCCGGTACCGGTTGTATGGCAGCCCTGGATGCAGAACGCTTCCTTGACGCGTTAGACCAGAAGTAATCATATCTTCCCGTAAAGGCCTGACTTGTCAGGCCTTTACCGTATTTGGGCTGAGCGTACAGATTCCCCCCTCTTTGAGCCTTTAAGAATGGGGACTGCCCTCCTCCCTTCACATTTATTCGACGTATGATGTATGGAAAAAGATAAACAGCGAGCACTCTCTGCCTGGCTTAAAGTCCAGAGCAAACTCGCCAAACGCTGGTTATTGATGTCTGTTGGCCTGGCATTTCTTTCAGCGTCATGCTGGTTGGCCAGGCAACGTTAATTGCCTCCATCCTTCACGCCCTGATTATTGAGCATGCAGATAAATCAACACTGGTTGCCCAGTTCGTGGTGCTTGCTGTTGTTATCTGTCTGCGCGCTGCTTGCAGTTGGGGAAAAGAAATTACCGGGTTTCGGTGTGGGGAAGAGATTCGTCGCCATATGCGACAGTTGATCCTTGAAAAGCTGAATACTTGGCCCGGCATTTATCCAGGGAAAACCCGCTGGCACATGGGCAACACTCATCTTAGAGCAGGTTGAGGAAATGCAGGATTTCTTCGCACGCTACCTGCCACAGATGCGATTGCCGTGATGGTGCCTTTTATTATTCTGGTGGCCGTATTTCCGGTTAACTGGGCTGCGGGTTTGATCTTCTTGATCACTGCCCCCCTGGTGCCGTTGTTTATGGCATTGGTAGGCATGAAAGCTGCGGAAGCGAACAGAAAGAATTTCAAAGCGCTCCAGCGTTTGTCCGGTTTTTTCTATGATCGTCTTCGCGGCTTGGCGACCATCAGGTTGTTTAACCGCGCTGAAGCTGAAGCGCGGCAACTAGAGTATGCATCAGAAGATTTCCGACGCCGTACCATGGAAGTGCTCAGGCTTGCTTTCCTGTCATCAGCCGTCCTTGAGTTTTTCACCGCGTTGTCTATCGCAATTACCGCGGTTTACTTTGGCTTCAGCTATATCGGTGAGCTGAACTTTGGTCACTACGGCATCACCATCACACTGTTCACCGGTCTGTTTGTCTTGATTCTTGCACCAGAGTTCTACCAGCCATTGCGCGATCTCGGCACCTTCTACCATGCCAAGGCCCAGGCAATCGGTGCTGCAGAATCGATTGTTGAATTCCTTGATACCAAAGCGGAAGGCATGGCAAGGGGAGATACTGTTATCCCCTCTCCGGACTCTGTATCAATATCCGCCGAAAACCTGGAAGTGCTCAGCCCGGATGGTGTCACACTGGCCGGCCCGCTGACTTTCCGAATCGCAGCTGGTGAGAAAGTAGCGCTGGTAGGTCCGAGCGGTGCAGGCAAAACCAGCTTGGTTAATGCCATTTTAGGGTTCCTTCCCTACCGGGGCAGCCTGAAAATAAATGGGGTGGAAATGAGCAGCCTGAATCAGGAAAGCTGGCACAGGCAAATCAGCTGGGTGGGGCAAAACCCGATGCTCGTCCATGGCAGTGTGAGAGAAAACCTCTGCCTGTCACGTCCGAATGTTGACAGCGACACGTTGGAAAACGCAGTCAGGAATGCCTATGCCGATGAATTTATCAATCGTCTGGAAAAAGGTTACGAGCATCATGTCGGCGATCGTGCCAGCGGGGTGTCTGTCGGACAGGCACAGCGCATTGCCGTCGCTCGCGCATTGATCCAGAACGGCAGCTTCTGGCTGCTTGATGAACCAACAGCCAGCCTTGATGCCAACAGTGAAAAGCTTGTTGCTGCCTCCCTGACCGAGGCAATTCGGCAAAAAACCAGCCTTACCGTCACTCACCGGCTTGCCCAACTGACAGATAAAAATCAGGTCTGGGTGATGGATAAGGGTCAACTTGTCCAGCAGGGCAAACTGGATGACATTTCAAAATCTGGTTTGCTGAAAGAAATGATCACTGCCGTAGACAAAGGAGACATCGATGCGTGATTTGATCCCTTTCCTGCGTCTTTATAAAAAACACTGGTTTGGCCTGACACTGGGTATGCTACTGGGTTTGGCGACCGTCCTTGCATCTATGGGACTGTTAACACTCTCCGGATGGTTTATTTCAGCCGCAGCAGTCGCCGGACTCACGGTCGCCACCAAGCAGGTATTTAACTACATGCTCCCGGCCGGTGGCGTTCGCGGATTCTCTATCGCCCGAACTGCCGGCCGTTACGGAGAACGCATTGTCAGCCACAATGCAACGTTCAAGTTGCTGGCAGACATCCGGCTGTTTTTCTTCCGAAAGCTCGCTCCATTAGTGCCGGGTAACCTTTCAAACCTGCGTGACGGCGATTTACTTAACCGGTTGGTTGCAGACGTCAACGCTATGGACCACGTTTACCTGCGCCTTGTCAGCCCTTTGCTGATCGGTGTTTTGGGTATCCTCTCCATATCCGGTTTTCTCATCTGGTTCGATCCGGAATTAGGGGGTTTCCTGGCTGCCGTTCTGGTGGTTCTGCTGGTTGGCTTACCCGTTATTTTCTATGGCCTGGGCAAAGGTCATGGCGAAACCATTACCCTAAGTAAGGCTCAATACCGGGTTGGGTTACTCGATTGGCTGCAAGGTAACGCTGAATTGCGCATCTTCGGCGCCAATGACCGGGTAAAACAATCAACACAACAACACGAAGACGATCTTCTGCAAAGCCAAAGACGGATGGCGTCAATTACCGGTATGGCAAATGCAACACTCTTGGCTGCCAACGGCCTTACTCTGGTCGCTATACTTTGGTTTGCAGCAGACGGTATCGGCGGGCGAGCACCTGACCCGTTGATTGCTATGTTTGCCTTTGCAACCATGGCGAGCTTTGAATTGTTAATGCCGGTTTCAGCGGCATTTCAATACCTCGGCCAGACACTGACCTCTGCTCGCAGGCTGAACGAGATTATCGACGCCGAACCGGCGACCGCATTTGTGGCCCCAGAGACCAACCGCAAAGCAACCGGCGCGATTGATATCGATGCTATCTCCTTCTCTTATCATGGCAGCAGCGATCGCGTCCTCAACCATGTTTCGCTCCGCATTGAAGCAGGTCAGAAAATTGCGCTTCTGGGTCGTACCGGCTGCGGAAAATCAACACTGCTGCAATTGCTGACCAGAAGCTGGGACCCTCAAGAAGGCGAAATCTGCTTTGACAGAGTTCCCCTGTCACAATGATGAGCCTTCACTTCGCAATGCAGTCTCTGTCGTCAGTCAGCGCGTGGATGTCTTTAGCGGAACACTCCGATACAACCTCACCATGGCGAATGAATCGGCATCTGACGAACAAATTCATGCCGTCCTCAATGAAGTCGGGTTGCGATCTCTGCTTGAAGGCAGGGGCTTGATGCATGGATTGGTGAAGGAGGACGTCAATTATCTGGTGGGGAACGTCGCCGAGTTGGCATTGCCAGGGCATTACTGCGCGACACTCCAATAATGTTGCTTGATGAACCAACAGAAGGGCTCGACAGCAAAACAGAACGTAAAATTTTGTCTTCACTAATGAATCATGCTGAAAACCGTACGCTTATTTTCATCACTCACCGCCTGGCCGGTCTGGGAGAGATGGATCAGATTTGTCTGATGGACAATGGTGAAATCATCGAGCAAGGGACGCATGAAGTACTGTTGAAGCAGCAGGGGCGCTACGCAGAACTGACTCATCGTTTGCACTGACATCAATCAAACAGAGCAAATACAACCGGGCCTGAATCTCAGGCCCATTTTTTACCGCCCCCGGCCATTGGCGAGGGAGTGGATCTGACCACTTTCAGATGACGAAGCGATATTCACCGGTGAATGGCTTTCGTCTGCGCCAGCCCGGTTTTCACCGTAGAAATCGCCAACGTCTTTCCAGTGCGTGCTTCCCAACGTCACCATGTAATACTTGTCATTACGCATATCAGCAATTAAGCCCCGTCCAAAATGCATCAGCTCGTTGTGGACATCCCGAACAAAATCGCTCCGCAATGACTGACGGCTTGTCAGCTCTGCAATATCACTTCGCGTTAGATACACACCGTTGTAGGAAGCAAATCTGTCCATCAACCAGGCTGCAAATTCTTTAGCACTTTTCATAACGTCATCCCCCTCGTAACTCAGGCAATCCGTAAAGGCCCGGTGAGTGGTAGGCAGCAATCCCACTGCCACACAGCTTTAATAATAATGAGATCCAGAGCACAAAATGTCTCAGTTATTGACTCAGTAACATATTCTTCAACCAGTTAGCTCACCCAAAACGTATCTCTCTACATTTTTCATCACACAAACAGTCATTTAACCGGGCGGCTTTTTCTTAACGTTGTGGCCCCCTCAATCAAACCTGACAAAACAAGGTCTAGGCCATTATTATTACGGAAGAAGCAATTCGCAGGTGTCACCAGAAAATGACTATTTACCTTCCTCCACTTGATGAAACCCTTGAATTTCCGAACGTTGAAACCGCCCTTCCAGAGCCGGATGGTTTGCTTGCGATAGGGGGGGATTTATCGACAGCCCGTCTTCTGGCCGCCTACCGTAAAGGGATCTTCCCCTGGTTTGGGGAAGAAGATCCTTACTTATGGTGGAGCCCTTCCGAACGCGCTGTTTTTTGGCCAAACACGTACCGACCTTCTCGCAGTCTCAAAAAGTTCTGCCGGAAATACCGCTTTCAGGTGACAGTTAATACCGCATTCCGTCAGGTCATTGAACAATGTGCCACTATTCGCGGCCCGGAAGCTGTTTGGATAACACAAGATATGCAACACGCTTATAATGAACTCCATCAGGCTGGGCATGCCCATTCGATAGAAGTCTGGAATGGCGATAATGAGCTTGTCGGCGGCCTGTATGGCCTTTCATTGGGACAAGTGTTTTGTGGCGAGTCGATGTTCTCAGCTTCGGTAAACGGCTCCAAAATCGCATTGTGGGCGTTTTGTGAGCACTTCTCAATAAATGGTGGCAGGATCATAGACTGTCAGATGATGAACCCCACCTGGAGTCACTGGGTGCCAGCCTATTTCCCGGCAGGAATTTGTACGCAAACTCTCTCAAATGTCTGATACTGTTATTAATGATGGGTGTTTTACGCCCGGCCCGGTAACATGGGAGAACCCCTACATTGTCAACAAATAAACTGGCAAGCGGCGCGCTTTCTGTCGGCCTTACCGCAGAGCACCAATGTAACTATTTGCCTGACCAGAAAGAACGGCTCGCCATTGTCATGGATCCCGGACTGCAGTCATTTAAGGGCTACAGTGTGCTGGTTGAAGCCGGGTTCAGACGCAGCGGTAATCATATATACCGTCCCCACTGCAACCAATGCAATGCCTGTAAATCATTGCGTATTGATGTGTTTGGATTTAAGCCAAGCCGGAGCCAGAAACGTTTATTAAAACAGTTGGACAAACTCACCATACTGGTCAGCGAATCTCCGCCAGAAAACTGGTTTGATCTCTATTCAAACTACATCTCCAAACGACACCGCAACGGCTCTATGTATCCGCCGGTCGAATCCGATTTCCTTTCATTTATCCGAAGCAGTTGGTTGGAAACGCGCTTCCTGCATATATACCAGGAAGAAAAGCTCATTGCCGTCGCTGCAACAGATATGCTGCAGGATGGTTTAAGCGCCATCTACACGTTCTTCGATCCGGATATAAAATTGTCAGTTGGCTCACTGTCCATTCTTGCTCAGTTATCCCTGGCAAAAAAATTAGGAAAGGATTGGCTCTACCTCGGATATCAGGTTGATGCCTGCGACGCCATGAAATATAAGTCGAAATTCTTTCCCCACCAGCAATTTATTCACGGTGCATGGCAAGAATTTGATGCAAATTAACCATGCAACACCGCCTTTCGCCCTCTTTAGGTTGGCAAGTCTCACCGATGGGGTTAAAATTTCGGCCCTGTAACGTAGAGTAACGCGTATAGCTCGCGGTGAATCATTGGCTATCCAAAAGCCTAAGAGGAATAAATGGCAAAAGAAGACGTAATTGAAATGCAAGGTACCGTACTGGATACGCTGCCTAACACTATGTTCCGTGTTGAGCTGGAAAACGGTCACGTTGTGACTGCACACATCTCTGGCAAAATGCGTAAGAACTATATCCGTATCCTGACTGGCGACAAAGTTACCGTTGAGATGACTCCGTACGACCTGTCTAAGGGCCGCATCGTCTTCCGCGCACGCTAATATACTATTCGGGCCTGTTTAACTTGAATCGGAGCTTGCCGGTCTTATTGCATCTTGCATGACGGTACTTTCGCTTTTCAGGAAAAGACAATTCACCCAGAGAGTCACGGTACAATTATTACCTTGGCAATGGTGAATCCACTCCCACACAGGCCTCGACATCACAACCTCATCCTCCCGATACGCGGGTAATACAGTTTTAGACTGTGTACGATAGTGATGTTTTGATTAGCTTACAGCGCTGCCGAAAGGCAAAAATAAACCCGGCATATCGCCGGGTTTGTTGTATCTGGAGGTGCTCAATACTAGTGAGCTGGCTCCATCTCATCAGAGAAGTCAAAATGCAGCTTACCGTCTCGCAGACTGACTTTCACTGACCCGCCATTAACAAGTCGTCCAAACAACAACTCGTTAGCCAAAGGCTTCTTGAGGTTGTCTTGAATAACACGCGCCATCGGACGTGCACCCATTGCCTTGTCGTACCCCCGGTCTGCCAGCCAGTCTTTGGCGGCTTTCGTAACTTCCAGAGAAACTCCACGAGCATCAAGCTGTGCCTGCAGTTCCACCACAAACTTGTCAACAACCTGGACGATGGTCTCTTCATCCAGATGGTTGAACCAGATGATGTTGTCGAGGCGGTTACGGAATTCCGGCGCGAACACACGCTTAATTTCCTGCATCGCATCATGGCTATGGTCTTGTTGGATAAGACCGATTGACTTCCGGGTAGTTTCAGTTACACCCGCGTTGGTGGTCATCACCAGAATCACATTCCGGAAGTCCGCCTTACGGCCGTTGTTATCTGTCAACGTACCGTTATCCATCACCTGAAGCAGCAGGTTAAACACATCCGGATGCGCTTTTTCAATTTCATCCAGCAACACCACGCTGTGGGGATGTTTAATCACTGCATCAGTCAACAGACCACCTTGGTCGTAGCCCACATAACCCGGAGGTGCACCAATTAAGCGGCTGACAGTATGGCGTTCCATGTATTCGGACATATCAAATCGAAGCAGTTCAATACCCATTGAACGCGCCAGACGAACGGTCACTTCAGTTTTACCAACACCGGTAGGGCCGGCAAATAGGAACGAACCGACAGGCTTGTTGTCCTGCCCCAATCCCGCGCGGCTCAGCTTGATAGCTTCACACAGCGCACCGATTGCGTCGTCTTGACCGAAGACCAACATTTTGAGCTTGTCCTCAAGACCTGCCAATACATCGCGGTCAGAAGACGAAACCGATTTTTCCGGAATTCGGGCAATCTTGGCAATGATGGTTTCAATGTCAGCGACATTGATGGTCTTTTTGCGTTTCTTCGCTGGAGCTAATCGGCAGCGCGCGCCCGCTTCATCGATGACATCAATCGCCTTATCCGGCAAGTGACGCTCGTTGATGTACTTGGCTGAGAGCTCAACAGCAGCACGAATAGCCTTGTTGGTATAGCGAACTTCGTGGTGCGCTTCGTACTTCGGTTTCAAGCCCATCAAGATTTTTGTGGTGTCATCAAGGGACGGCTCAACAATATCGATCTTCTGGAAACGACGAGCCAGAGCACGCTCTTTCTCAAAGATGTTGCTGTATTCCTGATAGGTCGTTGAACCAATACAACGAAGCTTGCCGCTGCTCAGTAGTGGCTTAATGAGATTAGCCGCATCTACCTGTCCACCGGAAGCTGCACCCGCACCGATAATGGTATGGATTTCATCAATGAACAGAATGGCCTGATCTTCTTTCTCAAGCTGCTTGAGAATGTTCTTAAAACGCTTCTCAAAGTCACCACGGTATTTGGTACCTGCCAG
Source organism: Photobacterium sp. JCM 19050 (assembly GCA_001310455.1). Classification (GTDB taxonomy): domain Bacteria; phylum Pseudomonadota; class Gammaproteobacteria; order Enterobacterales; family Vibrionaceae; genus Parasalinivibrio. The sequence goes on along the minus strand of BAXG01000023.1, from coordinate 16,163 downwards.
CAGTGAACCAATATCCAAAGAGTAAATGACACAATTGGCGATAATATCTGGCACGTTGCCTTCAACGATTCTCCAGGCAAGACCCTCAGCAATGGCTGTTTTGCCCACGCCTGCTTCACCCACCAGCAGCGGGTTATTCTTACGGCGGCGGCATAAGACCTGAATTGTGCGCTCCAGCTCTTTGTCGCGTCTATAAGCGGGTCTATCCCACCTACCCGGGCAAGCTGGTTGAGGTTGGTTGCGAAGTTTTCAAGGCGGTCTTCATTGCCCTCAGCACTGCTGTCTTCTGAAGAGAGATCAACACGTTGGTTCTGCTCTTTAGGGCTTTCCTTGGCCGTTCCGTGTGAGATGAAGTTCACCACGTCCAGACGGCTGATGTCGTTCTTCTTGAGCAGGTAAGCCGCGTGGGACTCTTGCTCACTGAAGATGGCAACCAATACGTTCGCACCGCTAACTTCACTTCGGCCGGATGACTGCACGTGGAACACAGCACGTTGCAGCACTCGCTGGAAACTCAGTGTCGGTTGGGTTTCCCTGGAGTCATCGCCGGGTGGAATGAGAGGCGTAGTTTGCTCTATAAACGACTCGAGCTCTTTACGTAACGCATCAACATCAGCCCGACACGCTAACAGCGCTTCTCTGGCAGATACGTTATCAAGCAGAGCCAGTAAAAGATGTTCCACGGTCATAAACTCGTGACGCTTTTCCCTTGCTCTGGCAAACGCAGCATTCAAACTCGCTTCGAGTTCTTTGTTCAGCATAAGGCACCTCCCTCAATTACCACTCATGGTGTGCCGGAGAGTATTAAGCTCTCTCCATGGTACAAAGTAACGGATGTTCATTCTCACGAGCATGGACCGTTACCTGGGCTACTTTTGTTTCAGCAACTTCTGCAGTAAACACGCCGCAGATAGCTTTTCCTTCGTAGTGAACCGTTAACATGACTTGTGTTGCGCGATCGACATCCATGCCAAAAAACGTTTGCAACACCTCCACGACAAATTCCATTGGGGTATAGTCATCGTTATTCAATAACACCTTATACATTGAAGGCGGTTTCAGTTCAGTTTTCTCAGCCTCTGCAATGTCAGAGTCTGGCGTTATCCACTCGTACAACTTACTCATAATTTACTTCATACCCTGACGAAAAAAAGCATTGCTTACAGCTAATTAGATGCATGTCTCTAGTTAGTTAGCTATACGCAATATTTCTTCACGCCTCACTATTCAGGTTAATGCAGTCATTGTATTCCAGCAAACCCAATCCTGTCACCCGGCGGCATATTGGCGTAAATAAACTGCAAAATGTGTCCACTGTCTACTTTTGACCACAATATCGTTTTCGAGACAACATCAATATCACGGATTTGATATCCATAATGCAACAGATGTGATGTGCATCATCGGTCACTTAAAAGGAGGTATTTCCGCGATTCGAACGCATCGCTTTTTGGCCTACTTATCAATAACTATGGAGTGTGAATAAGCATTGAGATATCGACCACATTTCCTCTATTTTTGTTAAGAATTTCAATGAGTATCAGTCGATATTGTCATAGAAACAACAGATATGGAGGTATATTTGCAGTGTCCAGCGTATAAGACGATATTTGGAAACTGCCCGCTGGAAATGTAAATTGATATCAGCTAATGTGAAAATATATGAAATTACTATTATATGTACACTATTAGACTTGACTGTCTAAATCATTTTACTAAATTGTAATTTGTGATGGATTTTAATTGCGCACTTTCTATGAATCAGACGCTTGTGGTTGTACGTCTGTCTATATTGTGCAACTTATATTGCAAGAGGGATGTATAGCATGGCAACAGGAACAGTGAAGTGGTTCAACAACGCAAAAGGCTTTGGATTTATTTGCCCTGACGAGGGTAACGGCGACGTTTTTGCACACTATTCCACCATACAGATGGAAGGCTACAAAACCTTAAAAGCCGGTCAGCCTGTGACTTATGAGGCACATGAAGGACCAAAAGGTTATCACGCCAGCGAAATCGTCCCTGTGGAGAATGATGCAGCCAAGTAATCATTCCAAAAGAATTCATACAAAAAGCAGGCAGACGCCTGCTTTTTTGTGCCTATTTTCCCATTCATCGATTTAACTAACATCTTTCGTGTTAACAACGGAAAATGTTGCATAATAATTGAGAATGACATCACTACATATCTGCGATATTTCGCTATACTTCCCCTCGCATTCCTTGCTGATAATTAAATCGGAAAAGTGTTATGACTTATCACGCACATGACCTTAATTACAAAGGCGAAAATTGTGGTGTACATAACTGGATGACCCCGGACGGTCATGCATTTTATTGGCACCCAGACTGGCTACACATCGCCGAAGACCAAACGGGTATCCGTCCTAAAGAGGATTTGGAAGTGACTGCGGGCGAAAAACCTACCCGTGAACATGCGGTATTAGCGATCCTCAAGCACCTAAACGGTAAGATGGTTGAAGAGCTGAACAAGATCCCGCTTCCATAATTTGAATCTGCCCTAAACAAAAAAGCCCAGCATTCATGCCGGGCTTTGTTCTTCTTAGAGATTCGATTACATCTGATCAATCATATCCTGAGCAAACTCAGAACACTTACGCAGCGTTGCGCCATCCATCAAACGTTCGAAATCATAGGTCACAGTCTTGTTGCTGATCGCTTTTTCCATTGAGCTGATGATGAGGTCAGCCGCCTCAGTCCAACCCATATGGCGAAGCATCATCTCAGCAGACAGGATCAGTGAGCCCGGGTTAACTTTATCCTGACCCGCATACTTCGGTGCAGTACCGTGAGTTGCTTCAAACAGTGCAACCCCGTCACCGATGTTTGCACCAGGTGCAATGCCGATACCACCAACCTGTGCAGCCAGTGCATCAGAAATGTAGTCACCGTTCAGGTTCATGGTTGCAATAACATCATACTCCGCAGGACGAAGCAGGATCTGCTGCAGGAACGCATCAGCAATCACGTCTTTAACGATGATTTCTTTGCCAGTATTTGGGTTCTTCAGTGTCATCCATGGACCGCCATCCAGCAGTTCAGCACCGAACTCTTCCTTGGCAATTTCGTAACCCCAATCTTTAAATGCGCCTTCGGTAAACTTCATGATGTTACCTTTGTGCACAAGAGTCAGGGAGTCGCGGTCATTGTCGATGGTGTACTGCAGAGCAGCACGAACCAGACGCTTGGTGCCTTCCTCAGAAACCGGCTTAATACCCACACCACACTGCTGAGGGAAACGAATCTTAGTCTGACCCATTTCTTCTTGCAGGAATTTGATTACCTTATCAGCTTCCGCAGTACCGGCTTTGAATTCAACACCTGCATAGATGTCTTCAGAGTTTTCACGGTAAATGACCATGTCGGTCAGTTCAGGTTGCTTGAGTGGGCTTGGAACACCGTCAAAATAACGTACTGGACGAGCACAAATATACAGGTCGAGTTCCTGACGCAGAGCAACGTTCAGGGAACGGATACCACCACCAACTGGCGTTGTCAGTGGGCCTTTGATTGCAACTTTGTAGTCACGGATAAAGTCGAGAGTTTCAGCCGGCAGCCACTGGTCATCACCATAAACCTGGGTCGATTTTTCACCAGTGTAAATTTCCATCCAGGAAATCTTCTTCTCGCCGTTATAGCTTTTGCTACAGCCGCATCAACGACTTTGATCATAGCAGGGCTTACGTCTACGCCGATGCCATCGCCTTCAATGTATGGAATGATTGGGTTGTTTGGAACAACCAGCTTGTTTCCGTCAAGGCTAATTTTTTGGCCATCTGCAGGTACAACTACTTTACTCTCCATTTAATTCTCCTAGCGTCCATTTGTTATCTTTGTGTAAGATGCGCGCAAAAGAATACTTCAATTAACACAACACGCCAATCACATTATTTCCCGTATAATACCAATGTCTCATTTGTTTCTTTTGTTATTTGACAAGACATCATGACCTTAAAAAAACAGTCAAAACGCCGTGCTACAGCGCCTTCCAGCTCCGCGACAAAGCGTCGATTTTCTCAATCCCGCACCCGACACCAGGGTGGCCCCCAGAAGCCCAGAATTTCCCCGGAGGAAACACGGGTCATCCTCTTCAACAAACCCTTCAATACGCTGACCCAGTTTACCGGTGAGCCGGGTGACTCAACACTGGCTGACTTTATTCCAGTAAAAGATGTCTACGCCGCAGGACGCCTTGATAAGGACAGTGAAGGACTGCTGGTGCTGACCAATGACGGAATCTTGCAAGCCCGATTGACCCAACCGCGTTCCAAGGCTGCTAAAGTCTACTGGGTTCAGGTTGAAGGAATTCCGAGCGACGAATCATTGGATGCCCTGCGAAACGGTGTGGAACTTAAAGATGGCATGACCTTACCAGCCGGTGTCAACGTTATGGATGAGCCGGATATCTGGCCACGCAATCCCCCGGTGAGAGAACGAAAATCCATCCCGACCACCTGGCTGGAGATAACATTGAAAGAAGGTCGCAACCGGCAGGTACGCCGAATGACCGCACATATTGGTCACCCTACCCTGCGGCTTATCCGTTACCAACTTTCGGAATGGAACGTCAGCGGTCTGGCACCGGGTGAATGGCGTGAAGTCAGCGCACCATCGGTACGGGCGAGACAAGAAAAAATGTGATACAGTTCTCGATCTGTTGCCAGACTCTAAAGTCTGGTAGAATCGCGACCCAATTTGGTTCCAATTAATCAGTCCAGAGTAACAATGTCAGACAACAGCAGCAAAAAAGTGATTGTCGGTATGTCCGGCGGTGTAGATTCCTCAGTTTCTGCCTACCTGCTTCTCCAGCAGGGTTATAAGGTTGAAGGCCTGTTTATGAAAAACTGGGAGGAGGATGATTCAGACGAATACTGTTCAGCGGCCGAAGATCTGGCTGATGCACAGGCTGTTTGTGACAAACTGGGTATTCCACTGCATACCATCAACTTTGCTGCTGAATACTGGGACAACGTATTCGAGTATTTCCTGGCTGAGTACAAAGCAGGGCGCACACCAAACCCTGACATCCTTTGTAACAAAGAAATCAAGTTCAAAGCATTCCTGGAATACGCAGACGAAGTACTGGAAGCTGACTATATCGCCATGGGCCACTACGCCCGCCGTACTTTCCCGACAGTGGAAGGTGAAAAGGTGAAAATGCTGCGAGGTATCGACAGCAACAAAGACCAGACTTACTTCCTGTATACCCTCAGCCACGAGCAACTGTCTCGTAGCCTGTTTCCCGTTGGCGAAATTGAAAAACCGGAAGTTCGCCGTATCGCTGAAGAGCAGGGACTGATTACCGCCAAGAAGAAAGACTCTACGGGCATTTGCTTTATTGGTGAGCGTAAGTTCCGTGACTTCTTGGCCCGTTACCTGCCGGCACAACCGGGTAAAATTGAAACCTGTGAAGGTGAAGTCATTGGTGAGCACCAGGGCCTGATGTACCACACCATCGGCCAGCGTAAAGGCCTTGGTATCGGCGGCCAGAAAGGCGGCAGTGGCGAAGAAGAAGCTTGGTACGTGGTCGACAAAGATGTCGAACGCAACGTTTTACTGGTCGGTCAGGGCCACGATCACCCTCGCTTGAAATCAGCCGGACTGATCGCAAAACAACTCCACTGGGTAGATCGCAAAGTGATCACTGAGCCAGTTCGCTGTTCAGTAAAAACCCGGTACCGTCAACACGATATTCCGTGTACCATCACCCCGGTTGATTCAGAGACCATCAAGGTGATGTTCGATGAACCGCAAATTGCTGTAACACCCGGCCAGTCCGCAGTGTTCTACCTGGACGATATCTGTCTGGGTGGCGGTATCATCGAAGAACGTATTTAAGGAGTTGTCCTACGTGGCTAATACGCTGTTTGACCGCACTGTCGCATTTGCAGGAATTTGTCAGGCCGCTTCCCTTGTACAAGCCGTCGCTCGAGACGGCTATTGTGATGAGGCAGCACTGCGCACCTGTCTTAACAGCATCGCAGTGACTGACCCTTCCAATACGGCTGCCGTGTATGAAGGCGAACACAACCTCTCTCACGGCTTGAAAGCCATGGTTAACGGACTGGACAGTAGCCCGACAGGCGGTGAACTGACCCGTTACCTCATTAATTTGCTCGCCCTCGAACGCCGGTTATCAGGACGCCGTGACAGTATGGCACAGCTTGGTGATCGCATTGGCACCATCAAACGTCAGATGGCACATTACGACTTACTTGATGACCAGATGATTTCCAATATTGCCAGTATCTATCTGGATATCATCAGCACTGGGCCCTCGTATCCAGGTCACCGGTAACCCTGCCCAGCTTCAGCAAACTGCCGTGCAGCACAAAGTACGTGCATTGTTGATGGCAGGAATCCGGAGCGCCGTGTTGTGGCGTCAGGTTGGTGGACGTCGTCGTCATCTTATTTTTGGCCGACAGAAAATGATCGAGCAAGCCAAAATTATTCTCGCCCGCAGTGGTTCATAACCACTAGTGTTTAAGATCTAACTCAGGAGATTCCCATAATGGAACTGTCAGCGTTGACTGCTGTTTCCCCGGTAGACGGCCGATACGGCACGAAAACGATTGCGTTACGCTCAATCTTCAGTGAATACGGCCTGCTAAAGTACCGCACCGTTGTTGAAATCCGCTGGTTGCAGAAACTGGCCGCAACCGATGCCATCAAAGAAGTACCGGCTTTCAGCGCTGAAGCTAACGCGTACCTCGACCGTATCGCGGCAGAATTCAGCGAAGATGATGCGTTGCGAATCAAAGAGATCGAGCGTACTACTAACCACGACGTCAAAGCGGTTGAGTACTTCCTGAAAGAGAAAGTCGCTGCAGTACCTGAGTTGCATGCGGTTAATGAGTTCATCCACTTTGCGTGTACTTCTGAAGACATTAACAACCTTTCACACGCACTGATGCTCACTGAAGCACGCGAAACCGTTCTGCTTCCTGAAATCCGCAGCATCATTGATTCTATCCGTGGCCTCGCAGCAGAATATCGCGAAGTCCCTCTGATGTCCCGTACGCACGGTCAACCAGCCTCTCCTTCTACTATGGGTAAGGAAATGGCAAACGTTGCCTACCGAATGGAGCGTCAATACAAGCAAATCGCTGCGGTGGAAATTCTGGGCAAGATCAACGGTGCGGTAGGTAACTATAACGCGCACCTGTCAGCCTATCCGCATATTGACTGGCACCAGTACAGCGAAGAGTTTGTTACCTCTTTGGGTATTACCTGGAACCCTTATACCACCCAAATCGAGCCGCATGATTATATTGCTGAGCTGTTCGACGGTGTAGCCCGTTTCAACACCATCCTGCTCGACTTTGACCGCGACGTTTGGGGTTACATCGCACTGGGTCACTTTAAACAGAAGACTGTTGCCGGTGAGATTGGCTCGTCAACCATGCCGCACAAAGTCAACCCAATTGATTTCGAAAACTCTGAAGGCAACCTGGGTCTGGCAAACGCAATCTTTTCTCACCTGGCGCAGAAACTGCCGGTTTCTCGCTGGCAGCGTGACCTGACTGACTCAACCGTTCTGCGAAATCTGGGTGTTGGCTGCGGCTACTCACTGATTGCTTACGGCTCAACCTCAAGGGAATCAGCAAGCTGGAAGTTAACCAGGCTCACCTTGAAGATGAACTGGATCACAACTGGGAAGTCCTGGCTGAACCGGTGCAGACTGTAATGCGTCGCTACGGTATCGAAAAGCCATACGAGAAGCTGAAAGAGCTGACTCGCGGCAAGCGTGTAGATGCCGAAGGTATGCGCGCTTTCATCGACGGTCTTGAACTTCCTGAGTTCGAAAAAGACCGCCTGAAACAAATGACGCCGGCCAACTACATTGGCGATGCAGTCAAACTCACTGACCTGCTGTAAGCTAACCTGAATGACGAACCCGGCCCTCAAGCCGGGTTTTTTTGTGCCTGAATCTCGCTGATACCTGCCGCTTGTGTTTTCTTGGGTATATACTGACTGCCACGTTAATACCCCGGCTAAATGAATATGTATCAGCTGAATTTCGACTTCGATGCCTTCCTGAAAACCTATTGGCAGAAAAAACCCACCGTCATCCGCAAAGGCTTTGACAACTTTGAAGATGCTCTGACTCCGGATGAGCTCGCCGGCCTTGCCATGGAAGAAGAAGTCGATTCACGACTTGTCATACAGAAAGACGGCCAGTGGCTGGTCAGCCACGGCCCATTTGACAGTTTCGATGAGCTCCCGGATACCGGCTCCCAGCTTATTGTCCAGGCATCCAACCACTGGCATCCGGGGCCACAGGCTCTGGCTGAGCCATTCCGCATCCTGCCGGGCTGGCTTTTTGATGACGTCATGATTTGCTACTCACTGCCGGGTGGCGGCGTAGGCCCGCATATCGACCAGTACGATGTATTTATTATCCAGGGCAGTGGCCGCCGACACTGGCGCGTGGGTGACTTAGGTAACTACGAGGAAGCAAACCTCCACACCGGTCTTCGTCAGATTACCGGCTTTGATGCCATCATAGATACGGTCCTGGAGCCGGGTGATATTCTTTATATCCCGCCGGGCTTCCCTCATGAAGGCACATCTCTGGAAGAATCGATGAGTTTCTCTGTGGGCTACCGCTCACCAAAGAAACAGGAACTGCTCAGCAGTTTTGCTGACTTTGCGATTGCCAACGAAGCCGGTGACATTCACTACCACAACCCGGACATGGAAATCCGGCAAGCGCACAGTGCCATCACCGCAGATGACTTTGACCGTTTGGATACTATGTTGATGAAACTGGCCAGCGACAAAGATCTCAAGCGTCGCTGGATGGGTGAATACCTTAGCCAGTCCCGCCATGAACTGGACGTTGTCCCGGCAGAGCCCAATTGGCGCGCCGATGAACTGGTTGCGTTCCTTGAAGAAGGTGCGCCGCTTTCAAAAGTCGCCGGTTTGCGGACTTTTTACTACCCGGATATGCCGCATCTGATGTTTATCAATGGTGAAACCTTCGAGCTTCCTGAAGGGTGTAGCGATGCTGCTAAAGTACTTTGCGATCAGGAATCCGTAACGGGTGCAGATTTAAGCCATGCGTTAAATAACCCGGCTTTTCTTGATTGCCTGGTTTCCCTGTCAAATCTCGGTTACTGGTATCCTGAAGACTGATTTCAGTATTAAAAAAAGCGCGGCTTTCGCCGCGCTAAACCATATCGCATGGTTGGAATGTGGGGTTCACATCAGGCTTTGTGACATGACACCGCATGGTGGTCATCACCACGCAACTCCGGTTTGCGCTTTGCGCATTCCTCACTCGCTAGTGGGCAGCGGGTTCGGAATACGCAACCTGACGGCGGATTCATCGGTGACGGGAGGTCCCCTTCCAGAAGCTGAATTTCTTTGTTTCGCTCGATATCCGGGTCCGGTATCGGTACAGCTGACATCAGCGCCTTAGTGTACGGGTGGCGAGGCTCGTCGAACAGTGCGTTCCCTTCCGCAAGTTCTACCGCATTTCCGAGATACATCACCAATACCCTGTCAGAAATGTGTTTAACCACCGAGAGGTCGTGAGCGATAAATATAAGGCTCAGACCCATTTCTGTTTGCAGTTCTTTAAGTAAGTTGACCACCTGCGCCTGAATAGACACATCCAGAGCGGACACCGGTTCATCACAGATGATCAGTTTCGGCTCCAGGATCAGTGCCCGGGCTATCCCGATACGCTGACATTGCCCACCTGAGAATTCATGCGGGTATCGGTTAATCACGTTCGGCAGAAGGCCCACTTTCGTCATCATTTTCTGAACACGAGATTTCACTTCATCTTTGCTAAGCTCCGGATAGAACGTTCGCAATGGTTCAGCAATGATGTCACCGATGTTCATTCTCGGATTAAGTGAGGCAAGGGGATCCTGGAAAATCATCTGGATTTCTTTACGCTTGCTGCGTTTTTTAACCTCGTCCAGTTTCGTCAGATCCTGCCCAAGCCAGACAACCTCACCGTCAGTGGCTTCCACCAAACCGATGACAGCCCGGGCAAGCGTCGATTTACCACAGCCGGATTCTCCCACTACCCCAAGGGTCTCACCTTCGTACAATCGAATGTTCACCCCATCCACTGCTTTAAGCGGAGTAGGTTTGCTCCACGGCCAGGCTGACTTGGCGGCAATAGGGAAGTGAACTTTCAGATCCTTAACATCAAGGAGCAGGTTCTTTTCTGCAATACTCATTACCACGCCTCCTGGTCAGAAAAACATGCACGAAGACGGCCATCTGCAAATGGCGTTAATACAGGAGACTCTTGCTTACACTGGCTTGTAACCCGGTGACACCTGTCCTGGTAAGGGCAACCCGGGGGAAGCCGCAATAGGTTTGGCGGGTTACCGGGGATGGTCGGCAAGACCTCTCCTTCCGTGTCCAGGCGTGGAATAGCTTTAACAGTCCCTCGGTATAAGGGTGGCTCGGTTGATAGAAAATCTCATTAACTTTGCCGTATTCCATGGTACGGCCGGCATACATCACCAGCACTTTGTCACAAGAGCCGGCAACAACACCGAGATCGTGGGTAATCATAATAATGGCCGTATTGAATTCGCTTTTCAGCTCATTCAACAGCTCCATTATTTGCGCCTGAACGGTTACATCCAGCGCGGTCGTGGCTCATCAGCAATCAGGAGTTTAGGCCGGCACAACAGTGCCATTGCAATCATCACACGTTGGCGCATACCGCCTGAAAATTCATGGGGGTACATGGAAATTCGCTTGCGGGCTTCGGGAATTTTAACCGCTTCGAGCATGCGGACAGATTCTTCAAATGCCTCTGCTTTCCCCATCCCCTTGTGCAGCATAAGCACTTCCATTAACTGCTCACTGACTTTCATATAAGGGTTCAGTGAGGTCATGGGGTCCTGGAAAATCATGGCTATTTGCTCAGCGCGCACCTTATTCAGCTCACGCTCAGGAAGATTCAGGATTTCCCGCCCTTCAAATCTGGCACTTCCCTTGATAACGCCGTTTTTGGCAGAAGGCCCATAATGGCAAATACCGTCTGGCTTTTACCGGAACCAGATTCGCCAACAATTCCAAGGGTTTCACCTTGTTCAAGTGAGAAATTCAGGTCATTTACCGCAGTCACAATACCGTCCTGGGTAGTAAATTCGACTCGCAGGTCCTTAACATCTAACAGGCTCATACATCCTCCTTATCGATCTTTTGGATCCAGCGCATCGCGCAGACCATCACCCACATAGTTAAAACACATCAGTGTCGTCACCATGAAAAGGGTTGGGAAAATCAACTGCCAGATGGCCAACTCCATTGTCTGTGCCCCTTCCTGGAGCAGCGCCCCCCAACTGGTCATTGGCTCCTGAACTCCCAGGCCAAGAAAACTCAGGAAGGATTCTGTCAGAATCATGCTGGGGATCAGCAGTGTTGAATACACCGCGACGATACCCAACACATTAGGCACGATATGGCGAAGGATAATGTAGCGGCTGCTGACACCACTGACATGAGCCGCTTCAATAAATTCTTTGCTTCTCAAGCTCAGTGTCTGACCCCGGACTATCCGCGCCATATCCACCAGGAAATCGCTCCGATAGCCACAAATATCAACACGATATTCCGGCCAAAGAAGGTCACCAAAACAATAACAAAGAACATAAACGGGATTGAGCTGAGAATTTCCAGAGTACGCATCATTACCCGGTCAACCCGGCCACCCATGTAGCCGGATGTGGCCCCGTAGATCGTACCAATAACCACGGCAACCAGAGCGCCTAGAATACCGACCATCAAGGAAATGCGTCCCCCCATCAGGTACGAACATACAAATCCCGACCCAAGGCATCGGTACCAAAATAATGCCCTTCAGCACCAAATGTAGGTGCGGCATGCATGGCATACCAGTCAGTATCATCAAAGGCATAAAATGCAAACATGGGTCCAAAGACCACCCACAACGTGATCATTACCAAGATAAACAAGCTGGTCATCGCCGCTTTGTTACGCATAAAGCGGATGCGCGCATCCTGCCAAAGGCTACGGCCTTCAACTTCCAGTTGGCTGGAAAAATTATCCAGAGCCTGGTTAGTTTCTTCTTTCTTCAACATCATAAGCCTACCCTCAATAACGAATCTTCGGATCGAGCCAAGCGAGCAGGATGTCGACGATGGCATTGAAGACAATAAACAAAGCCCCAATCAGGATAGTAATACCTAATACAAGGGAGTAATCGCGGTTAAAGGCGGCATTAACGAAGAGTTTTCCTATTCCCGGCAGACCGAAAATGGTCTCAATCACCACGGAACCGGTAATGATGCCCACGAACGCCGGACCCATATAGGAAACAACGGGTAACATAGCCGGCTTAAGCGCATGTTTCATGATGATGTAAGACATGCTCAAGCCTTTAGCTTTCGCAGTACGGATAAAGTTGCTGTTCAGAGTTTCAATCATGCTGCCACGGGTAATACGGGCAAAGGTCGCCACATAAAGCAATGACATACCTATAACCGGCAAGACCATGTACTGCCATGCCCCTCCGTTCCAGCCACCAGCAGGTAACCAGCCCAGATTTATCGAAAAGATATATATCAAAACCGGAGCCAGCACGAAGGAAGGCATTACCACCCCGGCCATAGCTGAGGACATGATTAGATAATCTATCCACGTATTTTGCCGGAGTGCCGCAATGGTGCCGACAAAAACCCCGATGGCAATGGTAAACACAAAGGCTACCGCCCCGACCTTCGCGGACACAGGCAGTGCTCCGGAAATCAGTTCATTAACACTGTAGTCTTTGTATTTGAATGAAGGTCCAAAATCTCCCTGAACGATATTCCCTAAATACGTAAGGTATTGTTCAGAGACGGGTTTATCCAAACCATATTTGGCGTTGATATTTTCCATTACCTCAGGAGCAATGCCTTTTCAGAGGAGAAGGGATTTCCGGGTGCAAAACGCATCAGGAAAAAAGATATGGTGATAAGCACCAATAAGGTCGGAATCGCTTCCAACACGCGATTTAGTATTAATCTAAACATAAGCATCTCACATATGCTTGAAAACATGCGCCCACAGCAATTGTGGCGCATGAAATGAATCACCCGTTATTATTTTGCAATTTTGTACATATCTTTGGTGTAGATATTGTCTTGCGGGTTGTTTTCAGGGTAACCACCGACACTGGTGCTAACCAGACGAGGCTGGACGTATTGGTAGATAGCGCGATTGGCATATCCTTAGCTAGCTGTGCTTCTGCAATCGCGTACAGTGCATTACGCTCTTCATCAGATTTCGCTTCAGTAGCCGCTTTTTTCATTGCATCGTCATAGATCTTGCTGGAGTACTTCTGGTCATTTGACCCATTCTCTGTCTCAGCAATGGAGAGGAATGTTGAGGCCTCATTGTAATCAGCACACCAACCGGCACGACGAACATCGAAGTTGCCTTGCTTACTGTTATCCAGGTAGGTTTTCCATTCCTGATTTTCAAGCTCTACTTTAACAAAGCCACCCAGAGACTTTTTCCACATGGATTGGATTGCAACGGCAATTTTCTTGTGGTTTTCACTGGTGTTGTACAGCAGCGTAAAGTCCAGAGGCTTGCCTTCACCGAAACCGGCTTCCGTAAGCAGTTCTTTTGCTTTGGCTTCACGCTCTTTTTGACTCATTTTTGCGTATTCAGGCAGATCCGGGCTAAAACCGGTAATTCCGCTGTGAGTCAGCGCATAGGCAGGCTTTTGGCCTTGGCCGAGAATGGCTTTGGTGACAATATCTCGGTCGATGGTATAGGACAGTGCCTTACGGACTCGAACGTCATCAAATGGTGCTTTTTGCGTGTTAAAGCCGTAGTAGTAGGTGCACAGATTAGGAGAAACAACAACGTTTTCAGGGTATTGCTTTGCCAATCGACGATACTGCTCGTTGGGCACTTCATAAGTAATATCGATTTCACCAGAGAGGAATCGGTTCATCTCTGCATTCTGGTTTTCGATTGGGAGGAAGGTCACCTTATCAATAGCAGTATCAGCGTTATCCCAGTAGTTCGAATTGCGCTCGAGAACGATTTTTTCATTCACAACCCAGTCAGTTAAGGTGTAAGCACCGTTTCCTACAAAATTCCCGGGTTTGGTCCAACTGTCACCGAATTTCTCAATGGTGGCTTTGTGCACTGGATACATAGTGGTATGTGCCAGCATCTTAACAAAGTACGGCAGAGGTACTTCGGTCTCCAACACCAAGGTATGATCGTCTACTGCTTTAACGCCCAATTCACTGGAGGATTTCTTCCCTGCAATGATATCTTTAGCGTTCAGCATCTTGGTGTATTCGATATACCAGGCATAAGGCGATGCCGTCGCTGGATCAGCTGCGCGCTTAAAGCTGTATTCGAAATCGTGCGCTGTTACCGGATCACCGTTGGACCACTTGGCATCTTTGCGGATCTTGAAAGTAAATGTCTTGTTGTCATCAGTTGACCAAGATTCCGCAGTACCTGCAATGGTATTACCTGCGGCATCCTGAATCACGAGACCTTCAAGGAGATCACGCAGTACATGTGACTCAGGAACACCTTCAACTTTGTGTGGGTCGAGTGATGCGACCTCAGTACCGTTACCACGAACAAGCTCCTGAACATCTGCCAGGTTTACGCCTGCTGGAACATCTGCAGCTTGTGCCGTCATGGCACCCAGTGACATTGCCATCCCTGCGCTAATCGCGAGCGCCTGAGTGATTTTGTTTTTAATCATTAAAAACTCCAATCTAGTCCTTTAATTGCATCCATGGCATTCCCTGAACCGGTTGTTCTGCTGCGTCTGCTTTGTACAAAACAATGAGCAGCCCGACCAGAGAGTTGACTGAAACCATACCAATTAACAAAGTAATTTGCCAGAAAATGAAACTAAAAAATTACAATGTACCACCAAAACCATTTACAAGCAGTCATATCTACCACCTCGAGTTCTCGCGATAGGTTTTATAATTGTTAATAGTCGCAAAACAAGAAAAAAATAATAAATGCATCGGATTTTGGATGAATATTAAGCATTTTATTTTGTATTCACCGCGTAAATACAACACATTTTATCGGTCCAGATGAATATCCAACCGTTCAAAAAGAATAAATAAACACAATCTGTAGTTCGCATGTTTTAAGTCATTCCGGCTGACAATTTTAAAATGCGAAACCAAACATGATGAACATCAAAAAAGCTGACTATTTGTAAGGATACAACAAGATCTTTGTCTCAATTTCATATTCAAGATCTGAAAGTAAACGAGAAAGACTTTCATGAAAAACCTGAATAATTTTTCATTCATGGCAAAGTCGAGACAAAGAAATACGATCGGGGCCAATTATTGGTACAGAAGGGCAAAATGAACAAACCAAATAGAGAAGGGGAAACACTTATTTCCCCTATAAACTAATGCATAATAGTTTTAAATGTAACTATTTCTGGTCTTCTTCCAGATTTTCCAAACGATTTGATGGATTGTTGTCAGACTTCTTTTCCGTCATCATTTCGTCAACATCGTCGTCGTTACGCATGTTCTTCTGAATATCATTCAGCATTTGACGCACGCGTTTATTGCTGTATCCCTTATGTTTCACCGCGTCCTCCTCGGTTTGACAGACCTGATAGTGGCACACAAACACTGCGTACATGGTCGAGTATAGCAATCAGGTTATAAATACATCTGTCACCAAAATGGTAAAAGCGCGGTAGCTAACTGCCTGATCTTCATAACCATACGTTTATTGAAAACTCTGGTTATAACATTGTTCTATATACGTAAATAAATTACATCTCGAGCATTGAAATAGAACTGTTTTAGGCGCAACATACCCATCAATGCGATCCTAATTTATTTAGTGATATCGCAGGGTTACATAGATCTGACCCTATATATAAGAAGAGAATATCGATGAGACCAGCGTGCTATCACTCTCACGCGCTTAGCGGACGAGTACGCCATGGTGTACAACCATCACGTACAAAAAAAGAGACTCCTGAAAAAACCAAATAATGCGCTAACCCACTCTTAAAGCCTCCTTCATGGAGGCTTCAGACTGCTGACAAAGCCCTAGCCATTTGGCTGGGGCTTTGATCTAATAAGGGATAAGCAAATCAATCATGGATGTGGTGACATGCTTAAAGACCCTGGTCC
>BAXG01000022.1 GCA_001310455.1 Photobacterium sp. JCM 19050 | reverse complement strand
CAATTTGCATCTTCCAAGATGAAACCGGCATTGCGACACTAGCTCAGTTGGTAGAGCGCAACCTTGCCAAGGTTGAGGTCACGAGTTCGAACCTCGTGTGTCGCTCCAAATTTTCATACGGAAGACCCGCTGGTTAATCCCTGGCGAGACAGACAGGGACTCCTGAGAGCCTTGCGCTCACAATCTAATGCTGTGAAGCATCAAATCAAAAAGCGATTTCAGAAAATTCAGTGACTGGCTGACAGGCATTTTGCCTCCGGCTCGGCGCTCCCGTCAGCTCTTGGCTACAAGAGATATTGCACAGACTTATCCACAAGCCCGTCTTTGTGGGTAACTACGTTGATGAAAATTAATTACAGGGTGAGTGCGATTAATATTTAATTAATCAGTCATAATTTTGTCTTGAATAAACTTACGATAAACTCTTTATAAGTCATTGAAAATAAAGGGATGATAAAAATAAGTCGCAGCTTGTTCAGAATTTATCCCCAGCTAATTCATCTCTTGTGACCTGAATCTAATCTTATTCACAGCATGTGTTTAACTGCGCCAGTTTGCACGAGATTTTCGCGTGACATAATTTTTTTCCACATTTTGGAAACTGTGCTACGCAGACTGGAACGGCTCATGCTTTCCGGTGTTTATGCGTCTCGAGGCAGACCTTTTTCGACGATTCTTACCAGGCGCTTTGCAGAGGAAGATAACACTGAAATGGCGTTGTTTTCTTTCTTCTCCAACTGTCTGGCCAATGCCCATTCAAGATGTTCATCCAGAACGGCAGAGAGCCCTTTCCGTGATAACAGGAGATCGACAATCTCCGGTTGATAGGGGGCGTTACCCATGGCGATGGCGATATTCCGCAGCCATTGAAGGTGTCCAATACGGCGAATGGCTGAACCTTCGGTATTTTTGAGAAACGTATCTTCGTCCCAGGCAAACAGCGAAGTCAGTGGTTGCTGCTCCAGTGAGGGCCTGGCATGGAAATCACTTTCATCAGTTAACCCGGCTTCCCGGTTAAACGGACAGACAAGCTGGCAATCGTCACAACCGTAGATTCGGTTGCCCATCGCAGGGCGAAGATCTTCGGGGATCACGCCGTCAAATTCAATGGTTAAATACGAAATACAACGCCGCGCGTCAACGGTGCCCTCTGCGACAATCGCATTGGTGGGACAACTGGTGATGCAGGCGACACAGCGTCCACATTGGTTTTCCGCCTGAGTATCTACAGGCAGGGGGAGATCCACAAACAACTCGCCCAGAAAAAACCAGGATCCTGCGCCACCATTTAAGATCAAAGAGTGCTTGCCTGTCCATCCAATTCCGGCCTTTTCTGCCAAAGGGCGCTCCAAAACCGGAGCTGAGTCGACAAACGGACGGTACTGAAAAGATCCTACCGCTTCTTCGATCTTCTGCCCCAGCTTTTTCAGGCGGTTGCGCATCAGTTTGTGGTAATCACGGCCGAGGGAATAGCGACTGATATATCCGAGTTCTGGTTGTTTGAGTGTCTGAGCGAAACCGGCTTTGGGTGGGAGGTAATCGAGCCGCACACTGATCACCCGGGCAGTACCCGGTACCAGTTCATCAGGCCGCGCCCGCATCATGCCGTGACGCGCCATCCATTCCATCTCACCGTGGTAGCCGCTGTCCAGCCAGCGCTGGAATTGCGCTTCGTGGGTGGAAAGATCAATATCCGTGATCCCTACATGCTGGAAGCCTAGCTCTTTGCCCCAGAGCTTGATATTTTCAGCTAGTATTTTCAGTGCGTTTTCGTCTGGAAGATCGGGTCTGGACATAGAAAAGATCAGGTGAGTATGTTGGGTTCAAAACCGGTTTGCAGCAGTGTATCACAGCCAGTCTATCTCGCAGAGCAAGTTCGTTCTGGTGAAAGGCTGGTGGCGGCGGATCTTGGGATCGAAATGTATTCGCTGATGGAAAGTGCCGGTGGTGCAGCCTTCCGGCAGGTGCAGCAGTTCTGGCCGGAAGCAACAAGGATCCTTGTCTGTTGTGGCGGGGGGAACAATGGTGGTGACGGTTACATTGTGGCGACTCTGGCGCACGAGGCCGGTATTGATGTGACTGTCTGGAGTACCTCTGATCCTGAGCGGCTGAAAGGTGATGCAGAAAAGGCCTGCCGTCGGTGGCGGGATACCGGAGGAGAAATTGGTACGCCGCAACAGGTTCTGCCAGAGGTGGATCTTGTCGTCGATGCAATCTTTGGCATTGGATTGGATCGTCCGGTTGAGGGATTGATTCGGGATCTTATCTGTGCCATCAACGAATCCGGCCGTCCTGTGCTGGCCGTCGATCTGCCATCCGGCCTCCATGCTGATACGGGATCGGTGTTGGGCGTGGCCGTAAAAGCCGCTGTTACCGTGTCATTCATCGCGTTGAAAGCGGGGTTGCTGACGGGGAAAGGCCGTGAGCACTGCGGTACAGTGATCTATGAAGATCTTGGCATCGGTGACGCGTTTGAAACTGCTTTCTCTCCGGACATGTTTGTCTTGACCGATTTCACGATGTCTCCCCGGCAAAGAGCAGCCCATAAAGGGGATTTTGGCAGGTTGCTCTGTATCGGTGGGAATAAAGGATGATGGGCGCTATCATGCTGGCCTGTGACGCGGCAATTCGCTCTGGTGCCGGGCTGGTGGCAGCGGGAACCCGCGAGGAAAACCGGCCCTACCTGACGCTTCACCGCCCGGAAGTGATGGCGCCGCTTTCCGAGCACCTTGAAGCCGGGCTGCCTCCCTTAAACTGGGCGACCTGCCTTGCCGTTGGTCCGGGCCTTGGGCAGGATGAATGGTCGGTGTCGACATTGAGTGCCGCGTTGGAGAGCAAACTGCCTGTGGTGCTGGACGCAGACGCGTTGAACCTTCTTGCTGCAAAGCCTTCTAAAGTCACTCAGGCAGTGCTTACGCCGCATCCGGGAGAGGCGGCCCGCTTACTTGGATGCAGCGTTTGTGAGATTGAGAGCGACCGTATTTCTGCGGCCAGATCCCTGTTTGACAAATTTGGTGCGGTGATTGTGTTAAAAGGGGCAGGCACCATTGTCTATGATGGTGATAAACTCAACATTATTTGCGCGGGAAACCCCGGCATGGCGAGTGCTGGCATGGGGGACGTACTCACAGGTATTATTGGTGCTTTGTGGGCGCAAGGACTGTCAGGGGCCGATGCCGCGCTTTACGGCGCGATGGCGCATGCCAAAGCCGGAGACCTGGCAGCCCGGCAGGGTGAGCGGGGCTTGCTTGCCAGCGATGTCATTCAGCAACTGCGTAACGTGCTAAATCAGATTTAAAGACGGTATCAATGACAAAGACGTTTTCTTCATTGCTCAACGACGAACAGGCGACAGTAGATTTTGGTCAGGCCGTTGCCAAGGCATGTCAGAACCAAACTACCTTTTACTTAAACGGCGATCTTGGTGCCGGAAAAACAACGTTCAGCCGGGGATTTATTACCGCATTTGGCCACACCGGAAAGGTGAAAAGCCCGACCTATACCCTGGTAGAACCCTATGAAGTCGAAGGCTGGCATGTTTACCACTTTGACCTTTACCGCCTGGCTGACCCGGAAGAACTTGAATACATGGGTATCCGTGACTATTTTGCCCCAGACGCGCTTTGTCTGGTGGAATGGCCGGAGAAGGGTGAAGGTTTGCTGCCACAAGCCGATATCGATATTGATCTGCGCTATGAGCAGGAAGGACGCTCCGTAACCCTGCGTGCCAATACCGCAGAAGGAGAGGCGTTAATCGAACGATTGCAGTGGAGTTAAAAGGGATGGCTGCCTGGTTGCGCATTCTTGCATTGGGTCTTTTGTTTCTGGTCAGTGCCCCGATGGCGCTGGCCAACTCGCTGACCAACCTGAGAGCCTGGCCTGCACCGGATGAAACCCGGGTGGTGGCTGATCTGTCTGGAAAGGCAGAGTTTTCCTATTTTACCCTGACCAAGCCCGACCGGCTGGTGATCGACCTTAAAGACACCAAGGCGACGATGCCGCTGCCATTTATGGTAGAAAAAAGCGACATCGTCAGCCGGGTGCGTAAAAGCTCCCCTCCGGCAAAAGGTACGTATCGCCTAGTGTTCGAGCTGAAGGGCCCGACCAAACCCAATATTTTTGCACTGGCACCGATGGGGGAATTCGGAAACCGTCTGGTTATTGACCTTCCGCACCCAACGAAGAAAGCCAGTAATAACCCTCCGGCTTCCATCGCACGCAAGCCAGACCCGGCTGCATCTGAAGACAGCGTTGTGATGCCGTTTGGTACCAGTGACATCATTGTCGCTATTGATGCCGGCCACGGTGCTCAGATCCGGGGGCGATTGGTCCAAGCCGCAAATACGAAAAGTACGTTACCCTGGCAATTGCCAAGAAGGTAGCTGCGGATATTAACGCCAAGCCGGGGATGAAAGCGGTGCTTACCCGCGGCGGTGACTACTTTATCGACCTCAATAAGCGCTCTCAGATAGCCCGCCGGCACAAGGCACACCTGTTGGTTTCCATCCACGCCGATGGCTTTACCCAGCCGCAACCCCGCGGAGCGTCGGTATGGGTGCTGTCCCGTCGCCGGGCGAACAGTGAAATCGGTCGCTGGATTGAAAAACACGAAGAGCAGTCCAACCTTCTGGGTGGTGGGTCAGTGCTTGCTAACAATGAAGAAGACGAGAACCTGAGCCGCACGGTACTGGATCTCCAGTTCCTCAATTCCCAACGGGAGGGCTATGAGGTGGCAGTGCGGGTTCTGAAAGAGCTTGGCAAAGTCACCCGGCTTCATAAATCCAAACCGGAACATGCCAGTCTTGCGGTGCTGAAATCACCGGACATCCCATCGCTGCTGGTGGAAACCGGGTTTATTTCCAACCCTGGTGAAGAGCGCCTGCTGTTTAACCGCAATCACCAGCGCAAACTTGCCGATGCTATTGTGAAAGGGATTTACGGCTATTTCAGCCTTTATCCGCCGGATGGCACCCTGTTGGCAGCACGCAAGAACGGTATCAAGCACAAGGTGACGTCCGGGCAGTCCCTTTCTGTGATTGCCAAGAAATACGGCAGCAGCGTTGCAGCGATCAAGAAAGCCAACGGCCTCAAGTCTAATGGCCTGCGAATCGGCCAGGTGTTGACTATCCCGAATGTGAGCACCAAAACGCTGGAAACCGTGGCATCTTCTTCGTCTTCCAAGCCTTCATCCAAGGCCGCCTCGTCGTCATCCGGCTCGTCTGCCACTGTGACTCATGTGGTCAAAAAAGGGGAGTTTCTTGGCAAGATAGCAGACAAATACAAAGTGTCTGTGGCCTCTATTCGCAGTGCTAATACACTCAAGCGTGACACCCTTTGGGTCGGGCAGAAACTGAAGATCGTTGGTGTCAGAGTACCTGACCGCAAGCACAAGGTTTCCCGGGGGGAATTTCTCGGGAAAATTGCCAAAAATTATGGTGTGACTGTCACCTCTATTCGAAATGCCAACAACCTGCGCAGTGACACACTCCGTGTCGGACAGGTGTTGATTATCCCGGGAAGTTAAGCGAGCGCCATGCCTATTCAAATCCTGCCAGCCAGACTGGCCAACCAGATAGCCGCCGGTGAAGTGGTGGAAAGGCCGGCTTCCGTGGTGAAAGAGCTGGTGGAGAACAGTATCGATGCCGGGGCAACCCGGATTGAGATTGATATTGATAAGGGTGGCAGCAAGCGAATCCGCATCCGGGACAACGGGTGCGGTATTCCCAAAGATGAACTGGAACTGGCGCTGAGCCGCCATGCGACATCCAAAATTTCGACGCTGGATGATCTTGAAGCCATCGCAAGCCTCGGGTTTCGGGGGGAGGCGCTGGCAAGTATCAGCTCAGTTTCCCGCCTGACTATGACATCCCGGCCGGAAGGACAGGATGAAGCCTGGTCTGCCTATGCCGAAGGGCGTGAAATGGCCGTCACGGTGAAACCGGCAGCCCACCCGGTTGGCACGACTATCGAGGTGCTCGATCTCTTCTTCAACACCCCGGCACGGCGTAAATTCCTGCGCACTGACAAAACCGAGTTTACTCATATAGATGAGCTGCTGAAGCGTGTTGCCCTCAGCCGCTTTGACGTCGCCATCACCCTTCGCCATAACGGCGCGGTGGTACGCCAGTATCGTCCGGCATCCACGCAGGTGCAGAAGGAGCGCAGGCTGGCAGCTGTGTGTGGCTCGGCGTTTGTAAATCATGCGGTGGAAGTCAGTCTGGAGCACGGTGACCTGAAACTCTCCGGCTGGATAACGACACCGGAAGGTGCACGGGCGCAGAATGATATCCAGCACTGCTTTGTCAACGGCAGGATGATGAAGGACAAACTCATCAACCACGCCATCCGGCAGGCGTATGAAAACGCCCTTCGTGCCGACCAGTTTGCTGCTTATGTGCTATACATCGAAGTGAACCCGCATGAGGTGGATGTGAATGTCCACCCGGCCAAACACGAAGTGCGTTTCCACCAGGCGAGGCTGGTGCATGACTTTATCAGCCAGGCAATTACTGATGCCTGAGTCAGGTGCAGTACAGCCTCCCACAGGAACCTGTTAACACGGAGATTGCTGAACCGGACACCGTACAGGGCAGCACACCGAATTATCCAGGGCAGGCCGAGCACCTGTGGCGGGCAAGTGCGTTTTCGTCTGAGCCTGAACGGTTCGGAGCGCCAGCCCTAGACCAACAGAGGCAACACGAACAGGCAAAGCGTGAAACATCCCGCAGCGACTCCGGTGACCAAGGGTATTCTGATAGAGCCGGTTCGCAAGTCAGAAGCAGCAGCGGATACAGTGCTTCCGGCTCCGGCTCCGGTTACGCCGGCGGCAGTTCACGCAGCAGCGGCAGCTATTCGTCAGCCCGGCAGGCAGAGTTCAAACCGGCAAACACCCCGGGAAAAACAGAACGTGCCTGTATGAGGCACTCCTCACACCGGGAGAATCGGCTCCGGAAGCGCAATCTGAAGCTGTAACTGAAAACCCGGTTACAACACTGGCTGACAACCAGCCGGTAACCCGTCTTGAGAGCCGCAGTGGAGCCGGGCGTCTGCTCTCTGTGGTACAGCAAAAATATCTGCTGGCAGAGCGGGATGGCAACATAGCCCTTGGCAGCCTGTATGCGCTTAACCGCCTGGCAGTCATCGCCCACCTGCAAAGCGTGAAATCTGAAGGCCTGAAAGCCCAGCCTCTGCTAATTCCTCAATCCTTGCCAGCCAGCCGGGAAGAAATTTCCCTCGCCGGTAAACGGGAAGATCTGCTTATCCGCTTTGGTTTGCACCTAAAAGCCAAAGGGCAAACACATTTGATGGTGATGGCGGTGTGCCAGTCACTTCGCCAAAGTAATCTTCAACAGTTTGTACCAGAATTGATGCAGTTTCTCTCAAGTCATGACGGCCATACTGATGAGCAGCTAACGGATAGCATGATTGACTGGCTTGCGGGAATCTTGTGCCGGGAAACCTCTTGTTACACTCTCTCCCAGGCAATCCAGTTGGTTGCCGAACTGGAACAGGTATACGGCGAAAAAGCCGATGGGGTAATATCTCCCCTTTTCGTGCCGGTGGACATGAGCCCGGCAATGATTGCGATTGATGCTAAACAGGAAACACTTTGATTTTGAACCCATCCGCGCTTCCCACTGCCATTTTCCTGATGGGGCCGACAGCGTCAGGAAAAACAGAATTGGCTATCCGTCTTCGAGAAAAATTTCCGGTTGAGATCATCAGCGTTGATTCAGCGCTGATCTACCGTGATATGGACATTGGTACAGCCAAACCGGATGCCCGGGAACTTGCACTGGCACCGCACCGCCTGATTGATATTAAAGATCCGTCAGAAGCCTATTCAGCCGCCGATTTTCGGGAGGACGCCCTGCGCGAAATGGCTGATATTACAGCAGAAGGTAAGATTCCGTTGCTGGTTGGCGGCACCATGCTTTACTACAAGGCGTTGTTGGAAGGGCTGTCTCCTTTACCGGCAGCGGATCCTGTAGTCCGGGCTGAAATTGAAGAAGAGGCAAAGACCCTTGGGTGGGCGTGCTTGCATAAGCAGCTCAGTGAGATCGATCCGGTTTCTGCTGAACGTATCCACCCGAATGATCCCCAGCGACTGTCGCGGGCATTGGAAGTTTATCGTATTTCAGGTAAAACTCTTACTGAGCTGACGAAAACAAAGGGTCAGGCATTGCCTTACCATGTTCATCAGTTTGCAATAATGCCCAAGGAGAGGGCAGAGCTGCATCGCCGTATTGCCCTGCGCTTCGACAAAATGATCGAGGCCGGGTTTGAAGATGAAGTGCGCGCGCTTTATCAACGCGGTGATCTGCACCCGGATCTGCCGTCGATCCGCTGCGTCGGATATCGTCAGATGTGGGATTACTTGGCGGGCAATGACACATTGGATGATGCCATCTTTAAAGGCATCTGTGCCACCCGTCAGTTAGCGAAGCGCCAGATTACCTGGCTACGGGGCTGGGATAACCTGACCTGGCTCGACAGTGAAAATTTGACCCATGCGTTACAAACCGTGACAAACACCGTTAGCGGTCTGTCTGCTTAACTGTGTATAATGTCGCCTGTTTTGTCGTATGCGTTGATTATTTCGTACGATTATTTACTAAAACAACATACCAATAAGGAAAAGAAATAATGGCTAAGGGGCAATCACTACAAGACCCATTTTTGAATGCACTCCGTCGTGAACGGGTACCTGTTTCAATCTATCTGGTAAACGGAATTAAGTTGCAAGGTCAGATTGAATCCTTTGATCAGTTTGTGATCTTGCTGAAGAACACCGTAAACCAAATGGTGTACAAGCACGCCATCTCAACTGTGGTACCAGCCCGTCCGGTAAATCACCACCATAACAACACCACCGGCGGCCATCCAGGCCAGGGCGAGCGTCCACAACAAGACAAGACCGAGGAGTAATCCGTCGGTAAGGAGCTATATCCTTGTTTGAGCGTTACGAGGCCGGTGAACACGCAATCCTGGTCCACATCAACTTCACACAGGAAGGTGAGTGGGAGGATCTGAGCGAGTTCGAGTTACTGGTATCGTCAGCAGGGTCTCGGCACTGCGAGTTGTTACCGGCAGCCGCCAGACCCCAAATCCCAAATATTTCGTCGGAGAAGGTAAAGCACAGGAGATCGCCCAGGCGGTCGCTGTGGAAGGGGCGGAGATCGTCATCTTCAACCATGCTCTCTCTCCGGCACAAGAGCGAAATCTGGAACGGCTTTGCCGTTGCCGGGTACTGGATCGCACCGGGCTTATCCTTGATATCTTTGCCCAGCGAGCACGTACCCATGAAGGTAAGCTTCAGGTAGAACTCGCACAGCTCCGTCACCTTTCCACTCGTCTGGTCCGTGGCTGGACCCACCTTGAGCGTCAAAAAGGGGGATCGGTCTGCGGGGGCCGGGTGAGACACAGTTGGAAACGGACCGCCGGTTGTTGCGAGAGCGGGTTAAGTCGATCCTTCGCCGCCTGGAAAAGGTTGCGAAGCAGCGAGAGCAGGGGCGTAGAGCACGACACCGTGCCGAAGTACCGACTGTTTCACTGGTTGGATACACCAACGCCGGAAAATCCACCCTGTTCAACCGGATCACAGAAGCAGATGTGTATGCGGCGGACCAGTTATTTGCCACGCTGGATCCAACGCTGCGCCGGATTGATGTACCGGATGTCGGTGCGACAGTGCTTGCCGATACAGTAGGTTTTATCCGTCATCTGCCCCACGATTTGGTGGCAGCCTTCAAGGCAACATTGCAGGAAACCCAGGAAGCGGATTTATTGCTTCATGTGGTGGATGCCAGCGATGAAAGATTTCGTGAGAACATTGACGCCGTAAACACGGTGTTGGAAGAAATTGAAGCGGCCGATGTCCCATTTTTGTTAGTAATGAACAAAGTGGATGCACTGGAAGACCAATCGCCCCGTATAGAAAGGGACGATGAAGGTGTCCCACGTGCAGTTTGGCTGTCTGCCCGGGATGGACTGGGTATCGACCTGCTTTTCCAGGCTCTGTCTGAAAGGCTCGGCGATAACATGGTCAGTTTCCGCCTGAGGATCCCGCCTGCCTGTATCGGCCGGATGCACAGTGCGTTTTATCGCATGCACTGCATCCAGCACGAAGAATTTCAGGAGGACGGACATCTCTTGTTGGATGTGCGGATGCCTGAATCTGAGTGGCACAGGTTGGAAAAAAGGAAGACGGTGCGCTAGGTAACTTTATCGTAACCGTTTAGGCTGCTAAAGTATCAAAAAACAATGTCTTATCATGTTGATGGAGTGCTCTGATGGCGTGGAATGAGCCGGGTAACAACGGTAGCCCAGATAAAGACCCATGGGGCAATCGCGGTGGTCGCGACCAAGGGCCGCCGGATTTGGATGAAGTGTTCAGTAAGCTGAGCCGCAAGCTCGGCGGATTGTTTGGCGGACGAGGCCCTTCTTTGGGCGGCGGAAGCGCTGTTGGTTTGGGGGTTATCGCTGTTTTGGCTGCGGTCGTGTGGGGCATTTCCGGCTTCTACACCATCGGTGAAGCCGAGCGCGGTGTTGTTCTTCGCCTCGGCCAGTTCGACCGCATCGTACAGCCGGGTTTGAACTGGAAGCCAACCTTTATTGATGAAGTGAAAACGGTAAACGTACAGTCCATCCGTTCTCTGCGTAGCTCAGGTCTGATGTTGACCAAAGACGAAAACGTCGTGCGCGTTGAAATGGACGTTCAGTACCGTGTCGCAAATCCTGAAAAATATCTGTATGCCGTGACCAACGCGGATGACAGCCTGCGTCAGGCCACTGATTCTGCGCTGCGTGCAGTTATTGGTGATGCGTCAATGGACCAGATCCTGACAACAGGCCGTCAGGAAGTGCGTGAGCGTACTTTTGAAGAGATCAACCGCATCATCGACCGCTACGATATGGGCGTGTTGGTTGTGGATGTGAACTTCCAGTCTGCCCGCCCGCCGGAGCAGGTTAAGGATGCATTCGATGATGCTATCGCGGCTCGAGAGGATGAAGAGCGTTTCATCCGTGAAGCCGAAGCGTACGCAAACGATGTTCTGCCAAAAGCCCAGGGTCATGCTGAGCGTATCAAGAAAGAAGCTCAGGCATACTTCGAACAGGCCGTGAACAAGGCTGAGGGTGAAGTCGCCCAGTTCGAAAAATTGCTGCCACAGTACGATGCTGCACCGGAAGTTACCCGCCAGCGTCTGTACCTGCAGACCATGGAAAAAGTGTTCGGCAGCACAAGTAAGATCATGGTGGACGCCAAATCTACCGGCAACCTGATGTACCTGCCGCTCGATAAACTGATGAGCCAGTCATCCGCACCAGCGGTATCACCGGTACAACAGTCTGAGTCCAGCCGCTATGGTATTGAGCTCGAGCAGCGTGCTCCGGTGACTACAGAGCAGAACACCCGTTCATCTTCATCGCGTCAAGGGAGATACTGATCATGCGTAAGTTAGCGATTCCTGTATTGATCATTATCGCGGTACTTTTCCTGATGTCGATTTTCGTCGTCAACGAAGGTGAGCGCGGTATCGTGATTCGCTTTGGCCGTGTACTGAAGGATGTCAATGAGCAGACTCAGGTATACCAACCAGGCCTTCACTTCAAGATGCCTCTGTTTGACCGTGTCCGTTTCCTGGATGCCCGTATCCAGACCATGGATGACCAGGCAGACCGCTTCGTAACGTCTGAGAAGAAAGACGTTATCATTGACTCCTACGTCAAGTGGCGCATCAAGGACTTCGGTACTTACTACCTGGCAACAGGTGGCGGTAACCAACTGACTGCAGAAGCCCTTCTTCAGCGTCGTGTGGCTGATGGCCTGCGTGCTGAAATCGGTAACAAGACCATCAAGCAGATTGTCTCGGAAGACCGTGAAGAGGTGATGCAGGACGTATTGGTTGATGCCCAGCAGAGCGCGATTGACCTCGGTATCGATGTTATCGACCTGCGTATCAAGCGTATTAACCTGCCTGACGAAATCAGTGAGTCTATCTACCGCCGTATGCGTGCAGAGCGTGAGGCAGTAGCGCGTCGTCACCGTTCGCAGGGCCGTGAGAAGGGCGAAGTTATTCGAGCCCAAGCTGAACTTGAAGTGGCAACTGTACTGGCAGAAGCAGAAAGAACAGCCCGTGTTACCCGCGGTAACGCAGATGCGAAAGCGGCTGAAACCTATGCTGACGCTTATGAGAAGAACCCAGAATTCTTCTCGTTCACCCGCTCACTGGAAGCGTATGAGAAGAGCTTCAGCAACAAGAACGACATTCTGGTTGTTGACCCAAGCTCTGAGTTCTTCAAGTACATGAAGGCACCAGAGCTGGCAAAATAACGCCGGAAAGCGGATAAACAACATAAAAGACAAGGCCCCGGCCTTGTCTTTTTTATTCCTGACAACCGGGTTCCAGTAACCTGCCGTTTGTCTGGATAGGGAGAATTGAGAGTGAATGAGGCACTTTGGCTTGCGTTGGGTCTGGTATTAGTACTTGAGGCATAGGGCCGTTGTTTTTCCCCGGGAAGTGGCGGGAGATGATAGCGGAACTTGCCGGGCAGCCCGATACGATCCTTCGACGGATTGGCGGATGTTTGTTTGTTGCCGGTGCAGTGATCGCCTACATGATGTGGTAGGTCTTGTAAATCAATTGCTTATGCCATTGTGATCTCGCGTATTAATCGAGACGTCTAGACGGTCAAAAAATGACTGCATTGTGACAGCGATGGTGCTAGAATCCTTTTTTAACTAACAACAGACTGGGAAAGATGGGTAATAACGTAGTCGTTCTCGGCACCCAGTGGGGTGACGAAGGTAAAGGTAAAATCGTAGATCTTCTGACTGAAGATGCACAGTATGTAGTTCGCTACCAAGGCGGACATAACGCTGGTCACACCCTTGTGATCGACGGAGAAAAAACCGTTCTCCACCTGATTCCATCCGGCATCCTGCGCAACAACGTTAAATGCATTATCGGCAATGGCGTTGTCCTTTCTCCTGATGCGCTTCTCAAAGAAATGAAAGGCCTGGAAGAGCGTGGCGTACCTGTACGCGAGCGTCTGTTCCTGTCTGAAGCGTGTCCTCTGATCCTTCCTTACCACGTAGCTCTGGACGCGGCCCGTGAAGCGGCTCGCGGCAAGAAAGCTATTGGTACTACCGGTCGTGGTATCGGTCCTGCGTACGAAGACAAAGTTGCTCGTCGTGGCCTGCGCGTTGGCGATCTGTTCGACAAAGAAACCTTCGCACAGAAGCTGAAGGAAGTGATGGAATACCACAACTTCCAGCTGCAGCATTTCTACAAAGCGGAACCAGTCAGCTACGAAGAAACGCTGGCTACCGTTATGGAGCAGGCTGACATTCTGACCGGTATGGTTATCGACGTAACCAGCGAGCTGGATGCAGCACGCAAGCGCGGCGACAAGATCATGTTCGAAGGTGCTCAAGGCACGCTGCTGGACATCGACCACGGTACCTACCCTTATGTAACCTCTTCTAACACGACTGCTGGTGGTGTTGCCGCAGGTTCTGGTTTCGGTCCTGCTCACCTGGGTTACATCCTGGGTATTGTTAAGGCTTACTGCACCCGCGTTGGTGCCGGCCCATTCCCAACTGAACTGTTCGATGAAGTTGGCGAGCACCTGGGTGTGAAAGGCCATGAATTCGGTGCAACCACCGGCCGTAAGCGCCGTTGTGGCTGGCTGGACATCGTTGCACTGCGCCGTGCTGTACAGATCAACTCTGTGACCGGATTCTGCCTGACCAAGCTGGACGTACTGGACGGCCTGAAGGAAGTGAAAATCTGTACCGGTTACAAGCTGCCTGACGGCACTGTTCTGGAAGTGTCTCCAATGGCTGCCGATGCATACGACAACATCGAACCTATCTTCGAAACCATGCCAGGTTGGGAAGAGAACACCTTTGGTGCGACGTCTCTGGAGCAACTGCCACAGACTGCTCTGGATTACATCGCTCGCATTGAAGAGCTGACCGGTGTTCCTGTTGATGTTGTTTCTACCGGCCCAGACCGTAACGAAACCATGATTAAGCGCCATCCATTCGCGGTTTAAACAAACTCGTGAATTGACGAAGAAGCCGGCAGAGATGCCGGTTTTTTTATGATTTTTTGTAACGTTTTCTGTTGAATTACTTTTCTGTGCCGGGAGGCTGCTTAAGATCGCTGCCAGATATTTTCTATGATAAGCCTCTTTGCCAACCGGGTTAATTTGTTGGTATTGCGCAAGTTTTGGCTGTTCTGTTTGTCTGGAGTTTTTACATTTGCTAGGGTTTTCCAAGCTGCCTTCCCTTCGCACCTTTGGTGTGGCCGCTTTCCTTGTTGTTGTTTCCCTTATCGCGCTGGCCTGGTTTTATCTCGGTGGTGCCGTTCGCCAGTATGAGATAACCCCTTCTGCGTTTTCCTATCAGTTTGTCAGTGATGCGACTACCGGTGGTAAGACAACGGGTAACGTCACCGTAACACCTGATGGTGTGGTGATGGAGTGCGACATGTCTCCGGCCTATGTGTGGCCGTATTGTGAGCTGGCAATACGGCTGTCTGGCGACCCGGCCAGAGGGCTGGATGTCAGCCAGTTTAACTCACTGATTCTTGATGCTTCTTATGATAGCCCCCCGGGCAATAACGGCCGGGTACGGGTATATCTTCGTAATTACCACCCGGCATACTCCACCCCGGAAGACCCGGTATCAATGAAATTTAACGGCATAGAATACTCGGCAGCCAAAGAGGAAACGCGTTATGAGTTTCCTCTCGACAGCTTCCAGGTACTGACCTGGTGGATTGCAGACAAGAAAATTGCCCCACAACATGCAGCGGTCGATTTGTCCAATATCACATTGATTGAAATTGCCACCGGGAGCGGGTCATTGCCCGGTAAATACCGTTTTGAGCTCAAGCGGCTGATATTTGAAGGGGAGTGGATAAGTGAGAGAGAACTGCTCCACGCCCTTGTATGGCTGTGGCTGGGAAGTGCGGTGGGATGGATGGTTGTTCATTACCGTGAATTGCGGCAGCAACTGGCAGACTCTCGTCGGCAGAGCCGGCTTCTGAAAAAAGCCAACAAAGCGCTGCACCGGGAAAGTGAGGAACTTTGTGGGAAGGTCTATACCGATGCCCTGACCGGCGTGCGAAACCGTACAGATATCAATGGCTGGCTGGAAAAAGAGATCAGTTCCGCGTCAGAAAAAGCTATTCCGTTCAGCCTGCTTTGCATTGATGTTGACCACTTCAAACATGTCAATGATGCCTACGGACACCCGGTAGGTGATGAAGTGCTCAGGGAGTTTGCCCAGACGATCGCGCAGCAGTTGGACCCGGAAACCTCTTGGTTCGCTGGGGCGGGGAGGAGTTCTTTGTATTCGCCAGAGGCAGGAACCTGGCACAGGCAGCGGCGCTGGCGGAAAAAATCCGTGTCAGCCTTTTCGGGCGGGTATGGCGCCATGGCGAGCCAGTTACCTGCAGTATCGGTGTGGCGATGCTTGCCAGTGAATCAGCAGCGATGTTTCTGGCTCGGGCGGATAACGCACTGTATCGGGCGAAATCCGGCGGGCGGAACCGGGTTGAAATTGCCGTGGATGGGAACATGTGATCAACCACCCGGAGCAGGTAACATTTCCGGTTCGGGTGTTGTGACAAAGTGACATTCAAACACTAAAGTTGTCAGAGGCATGCCGATAAAGAAATTGTCCGGACAGCTCCCAGGCTGTGTTGTTTCCCTGAGTCACTGGTGACCGTTATCCATGAAGCTGCGAAAACTGGTTATATCATTATTGCTTGCCTCCAGTGCAGCACATGCTGACGTCGGCCCTCCTGTAGAGGTGTACGACGAAGCCGCACTGTTCAAGATGTTTGAAGCCAATACCAGCTAAAGCGGGTAAAAGCTGATGACTGCCAGCTGGTGCAGGATATTGTTGCCCGTGCTGAAAAAGTGGAATCCCCGGCTTACCAGTTCCTCTACGGTGATATGCTGGCGTGGGGCGTGTGTGTTGACCGGGATGTGGAAACCGGCATCTATTACATGCAATCGGCAGCTCAACAGGGCTTGCCAGCCGCACTTGAGCAACTGGGGAGATACTATGCTAACGGCACCCTGGTACAGCGAGATCCGGAGCGAGCGATCCCTTATCTGCGTGAAGCCGCATCGTTGGGTGATACCCGGGCGCGCATTCACCTCGCTGAATTGCTGCTGGATAACTATGGCAGCCCGCTGGATTACGAAGATGCCTACCGCTGGCTGTACAACACCATCACAGCAAGCAAAGCCAAGCACCGGCAGATCGCGCTTTTGCGTCAGGGGCTGGAAGAGCGTATGCCCCAGAATATTATTGCCCGGGCAAAACGGCGAGATACCTATTGGTAAAAACAAACCCGCATTGAGCGGGTTTGTTTGTTCTGGGGGTAACTACAGGACTTTGTGCGGGCCAAAGCACTCGTACTTAATGCGGTCTTGATTTACGCCTGCCTCAACAAGTTGCTTGGCAGCAAACTGCATGAACCCAACCGGACCACACAGGTGGTAAACAACATTGCTGTCCGTTGTCAGGCCGTTAACCTCACTGATTTCCATCAGGCCCTCCCTGTCGAAGTGTTCGCCGGCAATATCCGTGCTGAGCGGTTGACGGTACCAGGTCCGGGTTGTCAGCAATTCCCACTCTTTATTCAGCGCATCAATTCGGTTGCGGAAGGCATGGTGATTGCCGTTTTCGGCCGCATGCAGCCAGTAAACCGGCGCGTTGTGGTTTCCGTTGAGAGTTTCAAGCATTGAGAGCATCGGGGTGAGGCCAACACCGGCAGAGATGAGGCAAACAGGCGTATCGGCCTGAACATCCAGCCAGAAATCGCCGTTAGGCGGGGTGAGCTCTATCTCGTCACCTTCCTGAAGATGGTTGTGCAGGTAGCGGGATACCTTTCCTTCCCCTTCACGTTTTACAGAAATGCGATAAGTTTCCCCGTTGCTGGCCGCAGACAGGCTGTACTGGCGAATTTCCTTGTTCTCAAATTCATCGGCGTTGATATGAATACCGATGTACTGGCCCGGTTTAAAAGGGGCAACCTCGCCGCCATCAGCCGGTGCAAAGACAAAGCTGGTGATCACGTCGCTCTCGCGGGTTTTGCTCAGTACCTTGAATGTCCGGGTACCACGCCAGCCACCGGTGCTGGATTCACTTTCCCGGTAAATGGCTTCTTCACGCTGTATAAAGACATTCGCCAAGACGCCGTATGCTTCTCCCCAGGCTTCCAGAACCTCATCCCCGGGAGAGAAAAGTTCGTCGATAGTGGCGAGCAGGTTTTCACCGACGACATTGTACATCTCAGGTGTGATAACAAAACTCGCGTGCTTTTGGGCAATTTTTTCAACAGCGGGGAGCAGGGCTTCCAGGTTGTCGATGTTGTTGGCATAACCGCAGATTGCATTGAACAGGGCCTCTCGCTGGGCACCGGTTTGCTGGTGGGTCATGTTGAAAATGTCTTTGAGCTCAGGGTGTCGGTCAAACATCCGCTGATAAAAGTGTGCGGTGAGTGCCGGCCCGGTCTGGGCGATAAGGGGAGCGGTCGATTTAACGATATCAATGGTTGATGGGCTTAACATGGCTTACTTTCTCTTGTTTTAAAGTTGTATTTTTAATGCATCAAATAAGTTGTATCTGAAAGGTATCTTTTAGTCAACCAGACGACTAAAATGATCGCCATGCAACTGACCAGCTTTACTGATTACGGGCTTAGAGCCTGATATACCTGGCCTTGTTACCGGAAGGGGAGCTTACCAGCATCACCCGGGTAACGGAGGTTTACGGCGTTTCTCGCAACCATATGGTTAAGATCATCCACCGCCTCGGGCAGGAAGGACTGATCTCCACGCAGCGTGGCAAAAATGGCGGGATTCGTCTGGGGAAACCGGCGAAAGACATTGCAGTAGCGAGGTGATCCGCCTGCTTGAGCCGATGCAGCTGGTAGACTGCAGCCCACATTTTTGTCACATCTCACCCGGCTGCCGCCTGAAAGACGCACTGCACCGTGCGACAGAGGCATTTCTGGCCGAGCTTGAACACATCACCCTTGCCGATCTCATTGAAGACAATTCGCCATTGCGCGAATTGCTTATTCCCACCCAGACAGTGGCTTAACTCATTGACTTATATTTCGGTTTGGGAAAGCGCTAATTGGCAGCTGAATTGCGAAGCTGCTCCGAATTTCTCGCGACTGACACGATATACTCATGATGTCACGTCGCCATCAGGAACGACTTATGTCACACGAAGATACTCCAGTATCCAATGATCCTTTCCAGGATCGTGAAGCAGAAAAATACGAAAATCCCATTGCCAGCCGCGAACACATTCTTGAGATCATCAAGGGGCTCTCAGCGCCGGTAAGCCGGGATCAACTGTTCGAACTTCTTGGCCTCAGTGGCGATGACCAGTACGAAGGCCTGCGACGCCGCCTTCGCGCCATGGAGCGTGATGGCCAACTGGTTTTTACCCGCCGCCAGTGCTACGCATTGCCTGAGCGCCTTGATCTCATCAAAGGCATGGTCATCGGCCACCGTGACGGCTTTGGTTTCCTGCGCCCGGAAGGAAAGGGCAGCAAGGAAGACCTGGTTTTGCCTCCGCACCAGATGAAAGGCGTGATGCACGGTGACTGTATTCTGGCCCAGGCTGCCGGTACCGACCGCCGTGGCCGCCGTGAAGCCCGCGTTGTCCGGGTGATGGAAGCACGCACCGGCCAGATTGTCGGCCGCTATTTTGTTGAGCAGGGTCAGGGCTTTGTGGTGCCGGATGACTCGCGCCTTGGCCAGGATATTGTTATCCCGAAAGATGCCCGCATGGGTGCGCGCATGGGTAATGTTGTGGTGGTTGAAATCACCCAGCGCCCGACCCGTCAGTACCCGCCCGTAGGCAAAATTGTTGAGGTGTTGGGCGAAAGCATGGCACCGGGTATGGAAACGCAGATTGCTATCCGCACCCATAA
This sequence comes from Photobacterium sp. JCM 19050, assembly GCA_001310455.1. GTDB lineage: Bacteria > Pseudomonadota > Gammaproteobacteria > Enterobacterales > Vibrionaceae > Parasalinivibrio. The sequence goes on along the minus strand of BAXG01000022.1, from coordinate 69,604 downwards.
CATTCCGCTGGAATGGCCGCATACAGTTAAAAAACAAATTAAGGATCTTACCGAAGAGGTACCGGAAGAGGCCAAGGCCGGTCGTGTTGACCTGCGCGAGCTGCCTTTGGTGACCATCGACGGCGAAGATGCCCGTGACTTTGATGATGCGGTTTACTGTGAGAAGAAAAAATCCGGTGGCTGGCGTCTTTGGGTTGCCATTGCTGACGTAAGTTATTACGTCCGTCCGGAAACAGCGCTTGATCTGGAGGCGCACAACCGGGGTAACTCGGTGTACTTCCCGTCGCAGGTTGTCCCTATGCTGCCGGAAGTGCTCTCCAACGGCCTTTGCTCCCTGAACCCACAGGTAGACCGCTTGTGCATGGTGTGCGAAATGACTGTGTCGGCGGCCGGCCGCCTGTCCGGTTTCCGCCATTATGAAGCGGTAATGAACTCCCACGCCCGACTGACCTACACCAAGGTAGCGCAGATCCTGGATGGTGACGAAGAGCTTCGCAGCCGTTATGGCAAGCTGGTTCCGCACCTTGAAGAGCTCCACAACATGTACAACGTGCTGAAATCAGCCCGTGAACAGCGTGGTGCCATCGAGTTTGAAACGGTCGAAACCAAGTTTATCTTCAATGCCGATCGCAAGATTGACCGCATTGTTCCGGCAGAACGTAACGTGGCGCACAAGATCATCGAAGAATGTATGATCCTGGCAAACATCGCCTCCGCCCGTTTCGTTGAAAAAGCCAAGGAGCCGGCGCTGTACCGTGTACACGAATCCCCGGGTGAAGAGCGCCTGGTCGGCTTCAAGGATTTCCTTGGAGAACTAGGCCTGTCACTGACTGGTGGCCTTGAACCGACACCAACTGATTACGCGACGCTGGCTCATGCCATTGCAGAGCGCCCGGATCGCGAGCTTATCCAGACCATGCTGCTGCGCTCGATGAAGCAGGCGGTATACCAGCCGGACAATATCGGCCACTTCGGCCTGGCGCTTGGCCAGTATGCGCACTTTACCTCGCCAATCCGCCGTTACCCGGATCTGTTGCTGCACCGCGCAATCAAGTACCTGCTGGCGAAGCAGGGCGGCAGCCTCAAAAACCGCTGGACGCCAACCGGCGGTTACCACTACAGCGTGGACGAAATGGATGGTCTGGGCGAACACTGCTCGATGACAGAGCGCCGCGCAGACGATGCCACCCGTGAAGTGTCAGACTGGCTCAAGTGTGAATATATGCAAGACCACGTTGGTGAAGTGATGGAAGGTACCATCGCCAATGTCACCGGCTTCGGCTTCTTTGTCCGCCTGAAAGAGCTGCATATCGACGGCCTGGTACACATTTCAAACCTCGATAACGACTACTACCGCTTCGATATGGTGGGTCAGCGTCTCATTGGTGAGAGCTCCGGAAGGGTGTTCCGCCTTGGCGATCAGGTCACTGTGAAGGTATTATCCGTCAATCTTGATGACCGCCAGATCGACTTTGAGCTGGTTGGCAGCAACCGCAAGCCTCGCCGTGCCGGCAAAACGGAAAAAGACCGCGCCAAGAAAGGCCGCGCTGAATCTGGCAAGAATGCCGAAAGTGCCCGTGAGCGTACGTCTGTAAGGCAACAGCTCAAGCAGGGCAATATCCCGAAAGGCAAAGGGGATGACAGCGCTGGCAAGAAAGGCAAAAAAGGGAAGAAGAAACCGGCCAAGGGCAAGAAAAAGCCCTTAACAGGCGCGCCTCAATCTCAAAACCCTGCGGCGAAGAAAAAGCGCACAGGCAAGAAAAAGAAATAACCGACTATGAGTAATGAAATGATCTACGGCATGCATGCGGTGAAAGCAGTGCTTGCCAACGACCCGTCGCGGTTTATCGAAGTCTATGTGCTGAAAGGCCGCCACGACGACAAGATGCTGGAAGTGCTGAATGAAATCGTGAGCCTTGGCATTACCGTTCAGGAAATGCACCGCAAAGCATTGGATGACAAAGCCAAGGGCGCGGTCCACCAGGGCGTAATTGCCCGAGTAAGACCGGGCAAGCAGTACAACGAAAACGACCTTGACCAGATCCTGAATGGCAAGGAAAACCCGTTGCTGCTGGTGCTGGACGGTGTGACCGACCCGCACAACCTGGGTGCCTGTCTGCGTAATGCGGATGCAGCCGGTGTCTGCGCGATCATTGTACCGAAAGACAAGTCAGCCCAACTGAACGCAACAGCCAGCAAGGTTGCCTGCGGCGCGGCGGAAGTGGTACCGCTGGTTCGCGTGACCAACCTGGCTCGCACCATGCGTGCCCTTCAGGAGCAGGGCGTCTGGTTTGTCGGCACTGCCGGTGAAGCGACCCACAGCTTGTACGAAAGTAAGCTGACTGGCCCGTTGGCTATCGTGATGGGTGCAGAAGGTGACGGTATGCGCCGCCTGACCCGTGAAACCTGCGATGAGCTTATCAGTATCCCAATGGCAGGCAGTGTCTCCAGCCTGAACGTCTCAGTCGCGACAGGTATCTGCCTGTTTGAGGCCGTTCGCCAGCGCCGTTAATCTCGGCAGCAAAGCCTTTGTTCACAAAGGTTTATGCAGCTTCTCTGAACCCCGCATTCCAGCGGGGTTTTTTATTGTGACCGCAGCCCTATTTTGTTTGCTTATTGCGGCGCAATTCTGTACTATTCCCGACCTTAATTCCCGGTCATACTTTCGTTCCTTGCTTCCGCCGGTTGACCGGGCCGAGCGTAGAAGCTGATTAGTCCGTAAGGAGCAACTAATGCGTCATTACGAAATCGTATTCATGGTGCACCCTGATCAGAGCGAGCAAGTTGCTGGCATGATCGAGCGTTACACTGGCTCTATCAAGGATTCTGGCGGTATGATCCACCGTCTGGAAGACTGGGGTCGTCGTCAGATGGCTTACCCAATCAACAAGCTGCACAAAGCACACTACGTTCTGATGAACGTTGAAGCTGAGCAAGCTGTGATTGATGAGCTGGAAACTGCTTTCCGTTTCAACGATGCAGTTATCCGTAACATGATCATGCGCACCAAAGCTGCTATCACTGAGCCATCAGTGATGATGAAGGCGAAAGAAGAGCGTCAAAGCAAGCGTGAAGAGCGTGCTGAAGCTCAATCTGAAGAAGCAGCTGAGTAATTAACTCAATGACCAACCGGATGGAGCTGTCCGGCGTTATCGCCAAAGGCCCTGTTCGAACCCAAAGCCCAGCGGGCATACCACATTGCCACTTTGTTCTGGAACATCGCTCAATGCAGCAGGAAGCCGGACTCGAACGACAGGTTTACTGTCGGATCCAGGTGGTAGTGAGCGGGGAAAGGTCAAATGCCGTAACTTTAGATTTATCGCCAGGCTGCAATATCAGGGTAAGCGGTTTTGTCGCTTACCAAACCGGCCGGAACGGTCTGGGAAAACTGGTACTGCATGCTGACGAAATCAATCAAATTTAGATCAGGAGATTAGCCCATGGCACGTTTCTTCCGTCGTCGCAAGTTCTGCCGTTTCACTGCAGAAGGCGTAACTGAAATCGACTACAAAGATGTAGCAACTCTGAAAAACTACATCACTGAAGCTGGTAAAATCGTACCTAGCCGTATCACTGGTACTCGTGCTAAGTATCAGCGTCAGCTGGCGCGCGCTATCAAGCGTTCACGCTACCTGGCTCTGCTGCCATACACTGACAAGCACCAGTAATCACCACTGAGTTAGAGAGGATTAAACCATGCAAGTAATTCTGCTTGATAAAATCGCTAACCTGGGTGGTCTTGGCGATCAGGTTGCAGTTAAATCTGGCTATGCTCGTAACTTCCTTATCCCACAGGGCAAGGCTGTTATGGCAACTAAAGCTAACGTTGAGTTTTTCGAAGCTCGCCGTGCAGAGCTGGAAGCTAAAGTAGCTGAAGCTCTGGAAGCTGCAAAAGTACGCGCTAACGCTGTTGAAGCTCTGGAAGGCGTAGAAATCGCTTCTAAAGCTGGTGACGAAGGCAAGCTGTTCGGTTCTATCGGTACTCGCGACATCGCCGATGCAATCACTGCTGCTGGCGTTGAAGTGAAGAAGAGCGAAGTTCGTCTGCCAGAAGGTGCTCTGCGCACTACTGGTGAGTTCGAAGTTAGCATCCAGCTTCACTCAGAAGTATTCGCTACTGCGAAAATCGTTGTTGTTGCTGAGTAATCTGCATCACAACCCAAAAGAACCAGCCTCCGGGCTGGTTTTTTTGTATCTGGAATCTAGCATCGCAGGATCAATAACGTCATTTACAGGGAACTGGAGTAGCGAGATTGGAGTCGAGAGTGGTGAGTTGGTGATGTTACTCCCGGGTTCAAGCTAACATCGGCTTATCTCTTATCTCTTATCTCTTATCTCTTATCTCTTATCACTATCTCTCACTTCTCGCCTCTTGCCCCTCAAAACTTATACAACAAATTCACCGTCATCACCGAATCCCGGTTTTTCAGTCCCGGAGGCACATCGGTGCTGTAGTTCTGCGTATTGCTGATTTTTACCGCCAGTGTGTCGCTGATGCTTGCGGTCAGGCTGGTATCGGCTTCGATCGTTGAGTTACTGTTCCCCGCTATGCCTGTCAGGGTGAGGTCGACCGTCACATTCTTGCGCGGTCGCCACTCCACATTCATCTGCCCACGGACAATGATTTCATCCACATCATACGGCAAGATTTTGTCGTCACTGTCGAGCTCATCCAGGTTTGGCCGTTGCCGGCGGTAGCCGGGACCGAGTTCCAGGGTAAGTTGCAGCTGGCGTTTTCGTATGGCCTGATAACCCAGACCGGTTGCGACTACGATATCCGAGAAATAAGGGCCGTACCTGTCGTCAACGTAACTGCCACTGGCAAGCACATAGCGTTTTTCATCGTACTTGTAGTTGCTCTGGGCATTGAGCTGAAATTTTCGTTTGTCTTCCTTGCCATCTTTTTCTGCCAGCAGGTACTTGGATTCTGCTGTGTTTTTAATCCGGCCTTTGGTGTAACTGGCTGCCATCCGTGTGTTGAATGCGGATGAGTCAGAGTTACCGGACAGCGACTGGTAACCCAGCTCAATTTCGGTTAACCAAGGTGACGGTTCGCTTTCCGCGGCCAGTGACGTGGCTGGCAACAACAGCGGAAACAACAGCAAATAGCGGTACGACAAGAAGGGTCTCACTGGCGGTAATCACGGAATCGCGGCATAGTTTACCTACAGGTCATTGCTTTTACGTCATGATTTCGTTAACTGCAGAGAGAATCTAAGCATCTGCGTCACAGTAACGTTATAATGACCGGCCGAAAGACAGATGACGCCACAGAGTGAGGGCGAAAGAGCACAATGGCAGAAAACCGAAACGTCAAAAAATCAGATAAACAACTCGACGCGATCAAGGTGCCGCCTCACTCGCTGGAAGCGGAACAGTCGGTTATTGGCGGTCTGCTGCTTGATAACGAACGCTGGGATGCCGTAGCAGAAAAAGTTGTCGCCAACGATTTTTACAGCCGTCCTCACCGCATTATTTTTGAAGCTGCCAAACGTGTATTGGAAAGCGGTAATCCGCTTGACCTGATCACCCTTCTGAGTTCCTCGAAAAAAATGACGAGCTTGAGGATGTCGGTGGTTTTGCCTACCTCGCTGAGCTTGCCAAGAATACCCCGAGTGCTGCCAACATCGCTGCGTATGCGGATATCGTGCAAGAGCGTGCCGTGGTACGTAACCTTATCGGTGTTGCCAATGAAATTGCTGATGCCGGTTATGACCCGCAAGGCCGGAATTCAGATGACCTGCTGGATATGGCGGAAAGTAAAATCTTTGCCATTGCCGAAGACCGGGGCAGTGAAAATGAAGGCCCGCAAGCCATCGACAACGTGCTGAACAAGACCCTTGAGCGCATTGAAATCCTGTTTAAGTCTCCACAGGATGGTGTGACCGGTGTGTCGACCGGGTACACCGACCTGAACAAGAAAACGGCGGGTATGCAGCCGTCGGACCTGATTATCGTTGCGGCGCGTCCTTCGATGGGTAAAACCACGTTTGCCATGAACCTGTGTGAAAACGCCATGATGGAGCAAGACAAGCCGGTGCTTGTTTTCTCCCTTGAGATGCCCGCCGAACAGTTGATGATGCGTATTCTTGCCTCCATGTCCCGGGTCGACCAGACAAAAATCCGTACTGGTCAGCTGGATGATGAGGACTGGGCGCGCATTTCTTCCTCCATGGGTATCCTGATGGAGAAGCGCAATATGTACATCGATGACAGCTCTGGCCTGACCCCGACCGATGTCCGCACACGTGCCCGACGCATTGCCCGTGATCACGGTGGAATCAGCATGATCATGGTGGACTACCTCCAGCTGATGCGTGTTCCCGGTATGCAGGACAACCGTACCCTGGAAATTGCCGAAATCTCCCGCTCTCTCAAGGCGCTGGCCAAAGAATTGAACGTCCCGGTTGTTGCCCTGTCGCAGCTTAACCGTTCCCTGGAACAACGGGCCGACAAACGCCCGGTTAACTCAGACCTTCGTGAATCCGGTGCGATCGAGCAGGATGCCGACCTTATCATGTTCATCTACCGTGATGAGGTGTATCACCCGGACAGTGCACTGAAGGGGATTGCTGAAATCATCATCGGTAAGCAGCGTAACGGCCCAATCGGCTCTGTACGCCTGACCTTCCAGGGACAATTCTCCCGCTTTGACAACTATGCCGGCCCGGCTTACGACGACGAATAATCAGGGATACAAAGGATGAAAGCGGCGACTGCCCATATTGATATTGACGCCCTGCGCCATAATTTCAGCGTACTGAAAAGCTATGCCCCTGACAGTAAAGCCCTCGCTGTTGTGAAGGCTAACGGGTACGGACACGGCCTGCTTGAGGTAGCGCGTACCGTTAACGACCTGTGTGACGGCTTTGCGGTTGCCCGGATTGAAGAAGCGCTGGCATTGCGCTCCGGTGGCATCGTCAAGCGTGTCCTGCTTCTGGAAGGCTTTTTCTCGTCATCTGACCTGCCAATTCTGGTGATCAATAACATTGAAACCGTTGTCCACACGCCAACTCAGTTAGAAGCGCTGGAACAGGCTGAGCTGGATCGCCCGGTTTCCGTGTGGCTGAAAATTGATACCGGTATGCACCGTCTGGGTATCCGCCCGGAAGAAGTGGCGGATTTTGTTGCCCGGCTGGAAGCCTGTGACAATGTCCAGAAGCCGGTTCGCTTTATTACCCACTTTGCTGCGCCGATGAGCTGGACAGCGATGTGACGGCCAGACAGATCGATGTTTTCAACACCCTGACTGCACCTTATGAAGGGGAGCATTCCCTGGCGGCATCACCGGGTATCCTGCTGTGGCCTGACAGCCACCAGGACTGGATTCGCCCGGGTGTGAGCATGTATGGGGTTTCACCTCTGGCTGAGAAAACCGGCGCGGACTTTAATCTCAAACCGGTGATGACCCTGACGTCGAGCCTGATTGCGGTGCGTACCGTCAAGCAGGGGGAGGCTGTAGGGTACGGTGCAAACTGGGTCAGCGAGCGCGACACCAAGATTGGCGTTATCGCCATTGGCTATGGCGACGGTTATCCGCGCATGGCTCCAAACGGGACGCCGGTTTATATCAATGGCCGCATCGTACCCTTGTCCGGGCGGGTGTCTATGGACATGCTGACAGTCGACCTTGGGTCGGATGCCACGGATCAGGTGGGCGATGAAGCGGTTCTCTGGGGTGAGCAGCTTCCGTCAGAAATTGTGGCGCAACATATTGGCACCATTGCCTATGAGCTGGTCACTAAACTGACAGCCCGGGTCAATATGCATTACCGGTAAAGCATATTCTGGTGTACTGAATAGAAAGGGCTCCCGCGGGAGCCCTTATTGTTTCTGCGTATTCCGCTTACTCGAAAATCGCAGTGTGCAGTGTGCGAACGATGTCCCTGGCTTCGCTTTCATCCGCCAGGAAGCACAGGTTGTGGGCGCTGGCGCCATAACAAATCATCTGCAGGTTGAATTCGCTCAGTGAGCAGAAGATACGGGAGCAAGCCCCGCGGTTTTCGTCCATCTTGTTACCAATCAGGCGATAAGGCTCAGCCCCTGTTCGACTTTCACCCGGCACAGTTCAGACAGCTCTTCACGGGCAGCGTCTGGTAAATCTGGTGCGCCGCCACGGGTATTGGTCTGGTCAAGTGTCAGTGAGACACTGACCTCCGATGTGGTGATCAGATCCACCGAGACTTTGTGTTTGGCCAGGATGCGGAACACTTCTGCCAGAAAACCGTATGCATGGAACATATTGAGGCTGGTCAGCGTCACCATGGTCTGGTTGTTGCGAAGGGCAATGGCACGGAAAACCGGGGAGGTTTCGGCCTGCTGGCGGATCCAGGTGCCGCCTTCATTTGGCGTTCTGGATGAACCGACAAACACCGGAATCTGCTTTCGCATGGCAGGAATCAGAGTGGCCGGGTGCAGGATCTTTGCGCCGAAATTGGCCATCTCGGAGGCTTCGCTGAAGCTGATTTCCGGGATGGGGGATGCTTTTGGTGCAACGCGGGGATCGGTACTGTAGATGCCCGGCACATCTGTCCAAATCTCCAGCGTGTCAGCATTTACTGCTTCTGCAAGCAGTGCTGCACTGTAATCGCTGCCGCCCCGGCCAAGGGTGGTGGTTTCCCCGTTCTCATCTGAGCCGATAAAGCCCTGAGTGACCACAATGTGATTCTCACAGAGCGGACGAAGCTGTTCTGTTGCCAGCGCAGAAATGGCCGGAACATCCGGAATGGCTTTGCCAAACTGGCTGTCAGTGCGCAGCACATCTCGGACATCGAAACGTACCGCGTTCATACCTGCGTCATTCATCAGGTGAGTGAAGATATGAGTGGAAAGCAGTTCGCCGCAGGAAACCAGTTGATCGGTCAGGGCATCGGTTGGCTGTTTTGCTGCCGACAGGGACAGGTTTGCCACTGTATCAAGCAAGGTATTCACTTCGGTAGCTACCGCATTGTTTTCTGACAGTGAGGCCAGAATATCGAAGTGAACAGTCGTCAGTTTGTCGAGAAGAGCCTGGCGTTTATCGACTTCTGAAACGCCGTTTGCCAGTTCAACCAAAATGTTGGTTACGCCGGAACAGGCGCTGATAACAACCAGACGAGTATTTGGGTTTGCCCGGACAACCGCTGCGGAATTTGTCATCGCAGCGTAGTCAGCCACACTTGTGCCGCCAAATTTTGCGACAGTTAAGCTTTTCACTTTCTATCCACCTCCCATTGTGGAACGTACGCATCGTCAATTGAAAAAAAGTGTTTACTGCACGGCTATTGACTGCAAAGGCATGGGGGGAGGCTGCAATAAGGGTGGGGACAATTGGAGGTTGTCTCTACCAGAAGCACTCCACCTGTGCCGATACAGGTGACAGCCCGAAGGACTCAACCTTCCAGGCCGACGAAAATACGTCCCAAAACGCATCTCGCCTCGGCGTTAAACCCCCTGATCGGCCTGCATTGGAGTTTGGGATTCCGCAAGTCGACTACCTGGCTAACGCACCTCTTCTGATTCGCTCTGATCAATGTGATCGCGGCAGTTCAGTGGGTCTATTGAAATTATTCGTGAACATAATGTCAATGGAAAAGATGAAAAAACACTCAGTTATTAATGGGTTCGTATTATTACTTGCTGTTAATTAACACTTTTTATGAAACATGTTTATATTTGGCTGGTATTAACAATTTGTCTAACTGGCGTAGGTTTCCCTGTTTTATGTGATATAACAGGGAAACCGGCTGGGATGAGAACGACAAAATCTGATAAGTCCCGAACTTGCTGGCCATGGAAACATGGAAGAAACAAAAAGGAGAAGGATAATGACATTTACCAGCTTTAACCCGCCTCAACGTACCCTGATGGGGCCGGGACCGTCTGATATTTACCCCAGAGTTTTGCAAGCCCAGAGCCGCCCGACTGTCGGTCACCTGGACCCTCTGTTTATCGGCATGATGGATGAAGTGAAGCAGCTGCTTCAATACGCTTTCCAGACCGAAAACCCGGTAACCATGCGGTCTCAGCCCCCGGTAGTGCCGGTATGGAGACCTGTTTTGTGAACCTGCTTGAGCCGGGTGACAAAGTGATCGTGTGTCGTAATGGTGTATTTGGTGACCGGATGCGCGAAAACGTCGAGCGTTGCGGAGCGACCGCTGTCGTTGTGGATGATGAGTGGGGCAAACCTGTTGATCCGGAAAAGGTTGAGGAAGCGCTGAAAGCTAACCCGGATGCCTCAGTGCTTGCGTTTGTCCATGCGGAAACCTCAACGGGAGCACTCAGTGATGCCAAGACGCTGGCTGAGCTGGCCCGAAAGCACGATTGCCTGACTATTGTGGATACGGTGACATCTCTGGGTGGTGTGCCTTTGCTGGTGGATGAATGGCAACTGGATGCGGTGTATTCAGGGAGCCAAAAGTGTCTGTCCTGTGTTCCGGGCTTGTCGCCGGTGACCTTCTCTGAAAAAGCGGTGGAGCGAATCAGGAACCGTAAGAGCAAGGTGCAAAGCTGGTTCTTGGATCAGAGCCTGGTGCTGGGTTACTGGAGCGGGGAGGGGAAGCGTTCCTATCACCACACTGCGCCGGTTAATGCACTTTATGCCCTCCATGAATCCTTGGTTCTGCTGCATAATGAAGGGCTGGAGAATGCCTGGCAGCGCCACCGTGATGCTCATGAATTACTCAAAGCCGGGCTTGAGAAACTGGGTCTTTCCTTTGTGGTGGACGAAGCATACCGCTTGCCTCAGCTTAACGCGGTGTATATTCCGGACGGTGTTGACGATGCCTCAGTGCGTAGTCGTTTGCTTAATGACTACAACCTGGAGATTGGTGCCGGTCTTGGTGCACTTGCCGGTAAAGCGTGGCGTATCGGCTGATGGGCTATGGTGCACGCCGCGAAAATGTCTCTCTGTGCCTGAGGGCGCTGGAAGAAACCATTCGCTGATTTTACGCGAAAGGTCTTATTAAATTGAAAACCGCAGCAGGGCTGCGGTTTTTTGCGTTTATGCTTCAGGTTGGTAACGGCAGGCAACGCCTTTGAAGCTGCGAACCGTTTCCCAGGGAAGATAAACTCGGCTTCTTCCCGGATCTGCTCCGCTTTTGCTTCATCGCCCAAATGCCGCCATGCCATGATGAGGTTTTGGTAAAGCGCTGCGCGAGGCCACAATACCGCTTTGTTTTCTGCCCATTTGATGTAGGACTCAATCAAATCCGGCCGGTTGCGCTTAATACCTAACTCCAGTTGGGTCGTGTAAATATCCCAGTCAAGCCGGTCACGCCAGACCCAGGAATTGTTTACCTTGCCAAGGTAATCCGGGTTCAGGGGCTTGGTGGTTTCGTATTTTGTCAGCATAGCGCCGGAATACAGCGCCGTGACAGACACATAGGTAATCATAATCGGCAGGACAACGGCGAAAACCTTGAGGCCAAGCGTATATTTCAACGGACGGCGCTCATATTTTGCTGTCAGGTTGTCTACCCAATAAATCAACAAAATAAAGACCAGCCAATGTACGAGTGAGTGGTAAAACGGATACTCAAGCTGGCTGTGCAGGGTAATCGGAAAAAAGAGGGCAATGAGGGCCAGTTTAGTACCGGATCTTGCTTCAATAACATTAAGCAAAACCGCACCGGCCGCCAGCAGCAACCCTGCAAGCGGGATGATTCCGCCCTCGACCGCCCAGTAAAGCAGCTCATTATGGGGATGGTCCATACTGGCAAGCGGTGGCTTGTCGGTCTGGCCGGCATGGTAGCGTTTGGCTGTTTCCACCATATAAGTGCGTTCGAAGCGCCCGTAACCCCAGCCGGAAAATGGCCGCTCGGCAAAAAGCTCCCAGGTCTGGGGAATGGTTGCACTGCGGGCGGTTTCCAGCGAGGTTTTGTGCTTAATCAGGTCTGTATTGACGGACTGGAGGAAATAATTCCCGGCAGTCAGCCCAAGAAGCACCATCAGCAGCCACAGTCGGCGGGGGGCTTTGGGCGCAAAGGCTTTTAGATAGGGAAGAACCAGCACGACACCCACCGCAGCGCCAAGCCAACCGGTGCGGGATGCAATAACAACCAGAAGTGGGATAGTCAGCGGCGGAGTCAGAAGCAAGATACCCTGTTGCCAGTTCCACTTGCCCCGGTACATAGAGGTCCGGGCGAGCAGGTAAGCAGACAGCACCAGCCCGGTAGCCAGAAAGCTCGCCATTACGTTTGGTTGCTGGAAAATTCCGTAGGGGCGGTTCACTTCTGTGTCGTAGCCGATAGCATTGCCCGGCTCCAGCCACAGGAATTGTGTCCAGCCGAACACCGCTTCAATCCAAACTGATGCCAGAACCAGCCATAACAGGAACTGCCGTTGCTGGTGGCTGAATGCAAACTGTTGTAAGCAGACAAAAAACAGCAGCCCAAGCCATAACCCCAACAGACGCTGCATTGTCAGTGCCGGTACCGCATCGGGATAAACGAGCGGGGCTGTCAGCAAGACACAGCAGAAAAACAGGATTTGGGTCAGCCGGGTATAGCGCAGTGTATGCTGGCGGCAGATTTCACCAATGCCGATTGCCAGCACCAGCCGAACGGAATCCAGGCCATGGCATTAAAAGACAATACCAGGCCGGCCCCGCCGGGGTTGTGCTGGAAATAGTGGGTAGCAGCCAGAAACAGCACACAGAGTGCTGCAATAAATGGCTTGGTCAGGGGCTTTCGACGGATCTGCGTAAGCGGTGAAGAAAAAGTTAGCGCGTTAATCATGCCTTGCTGCCAGCAGGTTAAACCAATAGAAAGTATAAAAACGCCCCTGTCTTGCAGAGGCGTTCTGTTCTGTCTTTTACCACAGCAACCGGGTGGTTGTCAGTGACGGGTCAGGCTGATTTCTTATGCGCCAGCATGGGCTTAAGAAAACGGGCGGTATGGGAAACAGTGGATTCAGCCACATCTTCCGGCGTACCTTCGGCAATGATCTCGCCTCCACCGTTGCCCCCTTCCGGACCCAGATCCACAATCCAGTCTGCCGTCTTGATGACATCCAGGTTGTGCTCAATAACCACAATGGTATTGCCGTGGTTACGCAGGGTGTGCAATACGTTCAGCAGTTGCTGGATATCGTGGAAGTGCAGACCGGTTGTCGCTCGTCCAGAATATACAGCGTTTTGCCGGTATCCCGTTTGGAAAGCTCACGAGCCAGTTTCACCCGTTGTGCCTCACCGCCGGACAGGGTAGTCGCAGCCTGGCCTAGACGGATGTAGGATAACCCAACATCCATCAGTGTCTGCAGTTTACGGGCAATTGCGGGAACTGAGTCGAAGAATTCGCGCGCATCTTCTACCGTCATTTCCAGCACTTCGTGGATGCTCTTGCCCTTGAATTTCACTTCCAGGGTTTCACGGTTATAGCGTTTGCCCTTACAGGTGTCACATGGCACGTAGACATCCGGCAGGAAGTGCATTTCTACCTTGATAACCCCATCGCCCTGGCAGGCTTCACAGCGGCCACCCCGCACGTTGAAGCTGAATCTACCCGGTTTGTAACCGCGCGAACGGGCTTCCTGGGTGCCGGAGAACAGCTCCCGGATTGGAGTGAAAATACCGGTGTAGGTTGCCGGGTTGGAACGCGGGGTACGCCCGATAGGGCTTTGGTCGATATCGATGACCTTGTCAAAATACTCCAGTCCCTTAATGGCTTTGTAAGGGGCCGGTTCACTGGTGGTCGCCCCGTTCAGGCACGGTGCGCAATACGGAAAAACGTATCATTGATAAGCGTGGACTTACCGGAGCCGGATACACCGGTCACGCAGGTAAAGAGGCCTACCGGGATCTCCAGGTTGACGTCTTTCAGGTTATTGCCGCTGGCACCTGTCAGTTTCACCACTTTCTTTTTGTCACGAGGAATGCGTTTAGCCGGAACCTCAATGGCTTTTTTACCGCTCAGGTATTGGCCGGTCAGGGACGCATCGTTTTTGATGATTTCCTGGAAGGTACCTTCTGCGACCACGCTGCCGCCGTGGACACCGGCTCCCGGACCAATATCGATAATATGGTCGGCTTCCCGGATGGCATCTTCATCATGCTCCACAACCAGAACGGTATTACCGAGGTCGCGCAGGTGCTTGAGGGTTGCCAGCAGGCGTTCATTGTCGCGTTGGTGAAGCCCGATGGAAGGCTCATCCAGTACATACATGACACCAACAAGGCCGGCGCCAATCTGGCTGGCAAGGCGAATACGTTGGCTTCGCCGCCGGAGAGAGTGTCGGCACTACGCGACAGGTTAAGGTAATTCAGGCCGACATTGACAAGGAAACTCAGGCGGTCATGGATCTCCTTCATCACTTTTTCAGCGATCTTGGCTTTCTGGCCGGTCATTTCAAGGCCGGCAAAAAAGTCGAGCGCACCGGCAATGCTCATTTCACACACTTCCGGCAAGTTGGTCTTGCCGATAAAGACGTGGCGCGCTTCTTCACGAAGGCGGGAACCACCACAATGCTGGCAGGTCCGGTTAGAGATGTATTTCGCCAGTTCTTCGCGCACAGCGTTGGATTCTGTTTCGCGGTACCGGCGCGACATATTGTTGATGATGCCTCGAACGGGTGTTTGCGGACGGTGACATCCCCCCGGTCATTGATGTATTTGAAGGCAATGGTTTCGCCTCCGGAGCCGTTCAGGATCAGCTCACGGTGTTTTTTGCTGAGCTCAATCCACGGGGTTTCCACGTCAAAACCATAGTGTTCTGCCAGGGAGTTCAGCATCTGGAAGTAGTAGAAATTCCGGCGATCCCAGCCGCGGATTGCACCGCCGGCCAGGCTGATTTCGTTGTTCTGGACAATTCGGTCAGGGTCAAAGAACTGCTGGACACCCAAGCCGTCGCAATGCCCGCACGCACCGGCCGGGTTGTTGAAAGAAAACAGGCGCGGCTCTAACTCCTGCATGCTGTAACCACAGTGTGGACAGGCAAAGTTGGCAGAAAATACCAGATCGTCAAACACCGGTTCGCCGTTGACTGGCTTGTCCATCGGGCTGACAACGGCAGTGCCACCAGTGAGTTCGATGGCTGTTTCAAAGGATTCGGCCAGGCGCTGCTGCAGATCTGAGCGTACCTTGAAACGGTCAACCACCACTTCAATGGTGTGTTTTTTGTGGAGCTCAAGCGTCGGTGGATCGGAAAGATCGCACACTTCTCCGTCAATCCGGGCCCGGATAAAGCCCTGAGCCGCAAGGTTATCCAGCAACTTTACGTGCTCGCCCTTACGCTCTTTGACGACAGGCGCCAGGATCATCAGCTTGGTACCTTCCTCGATCTCCAGCACCTTGTCCACCATCTGGCTGATGGTCTGGGCTGCCAGCGGAACATCGTGGGTCGGGCAGCGAGGCTCACCAACGCGTGCGTAAAGCAGGCGCAGGTAATCGTAAACTTCTGTGATGGTTCCCACAGTGGATCGCGGGTTATGGGACGTGGATTTCTGCTCAATCGAAATGGCCGGGGAGAGACCTTCAATATGGTCGACATCCGGCTTTTCCATCAGTGAAAGGAACTGACGGGCATAGGCCGAGAGCGATTCCACATAACGCCGTTGCCCTTCGGCATAAAGGGTGTCAAATGCCAGAGAGGACTTGCCTGAGCCGGAGAGGCCAGTAATGACAATCAGTTTGTCCCTTGGAATGGTAAGACTGATGTTTTTCAGGTTATGGGTGCGAGCACCGCGGACGTCAATGGTATCCATATCAACCTAACTTCGATGAGAAAACCAAGGCGATGAGTATCGCACAGAGAATGAGCGGGTTGAAGTACTTTTACTGTGCAAATGTACAGTAAGAGAAAACAAAAAGGCCCACGATGATTACGCAGGCCTTTGACTATCGGATTAACAGGCTGATTATTTGCCTTTTTTGTACATGTTTTCGTAGCAGTAGTTGGTCGCTTCGATAAAGCCTTCAACGCTGCCGCAGTCGAAGCGCTGGCCTTTAAACTTATACGCCAGCACGCAGCCGGTTTTCGCCTGGGTCAGCAGGGCATCGGTGATTTGAATTTCCCCGTTTTTGCCCGGCTCTGTGTTCTCCAGGATGTCGAAAATATCCGGGGTCAGGATGTAGCGGCCAATGATAGCCAGGTTGCTTGGAGCCGTGCCCGGCTCAGGTTTTTCAACCATGTCGTCAACACGGTAAAGATCATCTTTGATGACTTCACCTGAAATCACACCATATTTGTGGGTTTCATCTTCCGGCACTTCCTGTACAGCCACAATTGAGCAGCGGAACTGACGGTAGAGCGCTGCCATCTGGGCGAGCACACCCTGTTCTTCGTTGATACACAGGTCATCTGCCAGTACCACGGCAAATGGTTGGTCGCCCACCAGTTCACGACCGGTCAGGATAGCATGGCCAAGGCCCTTCATTTCACGCTGACGGATATAGGTGAAATGTGCACTGTCGATGATTTTACGAACATCGGTCAGCAGCGCTTCTTTGCTGGTACCGGAGATCTGGTGCTCCAGTTCATAGTTCTTGTCGAAATGATCCATCAGCGAGTGCTTTCCGCGACCGGTAACGATGCACATGCTGTCCATGCCGGCTTCCAGTGCCTCGTCAACGCCGTACTCAATCAGCGGTTTGTTGACAACAGGCATCATTTCTTTCGGCATAGACTTGGTGGCTGGCAGGAAGCGGGTTCCGTAACCGGCAGCAGGGAAAAGGCACTTTTTCAGCATAACTGATCCTTCAATAATCAAATTTTTACGCAGTTCTGCGACTGTCAGTAATTCCGAGATGCAGGGATTGTACTGCAATCTGGTCGGGATGTTGATCTCCGTTGAATTTGTCTTCAATTAGAAGCATCCAATATGAAGAAAATACGACGTACGTCCGTTTTTTAACTCGTACATTAAAAATTTGGATGGATATTGCTTAGATTAAAGAGGGATATGCCAGCGATGTTCGTGTTTTTGTAAACCGGCTGGTCGCGCATTTTCTCCACCGTGATACAATGCGCGTTTAACCGTATTAAGATTCGTTTGAGGGCGCCAGACAGCGCCTGTCAGTAACAGGTTCGGGAGTGAGATATGGCCAGCCGTGGTATAAACAAAGTAATTCTCGTTGGTAACCTGGGTGGAGACCCGGAAGTACGCTACATGCCTAACGGCGGTGCTGTTGCTAACCTGAATATCGCCACCTCAGAAACTTGGCGTGACAAGAACACTGGTGAAAACCGCGAGCAGACCGAATGGCACCGCGTTGTGCTTTATCGCCGTCTGGCCGAAGTTGCCGGTGAGTACCTGAAAAAAGGTGCCAAGGTATATATCGAAGGCAAACTGCAGACCCGCAAATGGCAGGACCAGCAGGGTGTAGAGCGTTATACCACCGAGATCGTGGGTAACGAAATGCAAATGCTGGATTCACGTACCGGTATGGGCGGCGGCATGGGTGGTCAACCTGCGCAGCAGGGCGGTTGGGGACAGCCTCAGCAACCTCAGCAGCAGTACCAGCCTCAGCAGCAACAACAGCAGCAGAGCTACAACCAACAACCTGCCAGCAAGCACCTCAGCAGTCATCGTCACAACCACCGCAGTACAATGATCTGCCAGACTTCGACGACGATATCCCGTTCTGATCGTCCAAGTTGAATTTACAAAAAAAGCCCTGTTTTTTCAGGGCTTTTCTGTATCTGGTTTTTGCTGCCTTATCTTATACCAATCATATTCATTCATTGACCATTTTGACCGGTTGAAATCATCCATTTCTTCGTTGCTCGTTTTGAATTGAATGATTTCTCCTGCGTCTTCTCTGATCATCGAATTAATCCAATTGGTATTACGCCGTTGTGGCTCCCCGGGCTTTTGATTTAATAAATTCAATAAACAACTGGGTTTTTGTGTGGTTGTAGTTGAGCTTGGGATAGTAGCGTAGGCCGTTGCCTTTGGCAGTTCAGGCTTGGCAGTACCGGAATAAGCAGCCCTTGGTCCAACTCTTTACGGATCGTGGTTTCCCCGATTAGCAGCAGCCCCATGCCGGATACGGCTGCGCTCACCAGTGCTTCCGGGTTACGTGAACTGAAATTGCCGGAAAGCCTTAAACGGAGGCCGTCCTCGAACACCCGCTCTTGCTGGTGCCCACTCTCGGCGAACAACAGGCAGTTGTGCTGGGTGAGTTGTTCGGGCTCGGTGATAGGGGCATACCGGGCAAGGTACATGGGTGATGCATAAAACCCGAGCTGAAAATCATACAGGCGGGTTGCGATGTAGCTGCTGGAGTTAAAGTCCACCAGTTCCCGGGTCACCATGATATCGAGGTTGAGATCCGGAAGTTGCCCTGGAGTGAGCGTGTGAAGCTCCACCTGAATTTTAGGGTACTCTTCCAGAAACTCTGACAGGTAATGGACAATCAGCCGGCTGCCGACAGCCAAGGGAGCGCCGATGCGGAGTACCCCGCTGATTTCCCCGTAAGTCGAGGTGGTTTCAGCCAGAAGTTGGTTCCAGTCTTCGAGGATGTGTTTACTGCGTTGGTAAAAAAGTTGCCCGGCATCAGTCACCTTTAGACTGCGGGTCGTGCGTTTCAGTAGCTGGACACCGAGTTGGTTCTCCAGCCATGCCAGGCGTTTGGACAGCGCGGAACTGGAGGTCTGCAATTTGGCTGCGGCCTGGGCTAAAGAGCCCATGTCGACAACGGTGACATAACTTTTCGCGCAGGTGATCCAGTCCATTTCTCTTCCTTTGTAATGCGTTGAAGCGCGTATTCCGCTAAAGTAGCGGTACTCACGCGTTATTGGATGTGATTGAAGCGGGGGCAGAAACCGGCACAGCGGGTAAAATTGGCATTGTGCTCGAAACGGTTGATTCCCCTGATTAACCACGAGCAAATTCTATGAGAAAAGCTTCAGGGATGAAACTGACCAACCGGCTGGTTGCGTTTGTCACCCTCATTGTTATCTGTGCTGTTTTTGTTCTTTTTATCGGCGGAGCTGTCAGCTTCCGGAAACTGGGTCAGGATTTCCTGTCGCAGTACTTGTCCGGCATGTCTGAGGTTATTGACCAGGAACTGGCGAACCCTGAAAACAGCGAATACTTTTCCAAATGGCTGCCGCAGCTTCTCAAAGCCAGCGATGTTGTAGAGCTTAAAATCTACAGTGACTCCGGCGTGCTCTATCATTACCATGAACTTCAGCTTACTACCTACGCCGTTGAAATTCAGAAGTTTACTTACCCCCTGAAACACAACCCGGGTTTCAGCGTTACCTTATCGGTAATTCCCCCTTATTCTGAATTTGCCTACTCGTTGGGGCCAATGGCATCCATCAGCCTGGCAATCGCCATCATTGTTCTGGGGCTTATCTGGGGCGGACGCTGGCTGCGGCAGCAGCTCCGAGGCGCTGAAATGCTCGAAGACCGGGGTAGGATGATTCTTTCCGGGCGCAGTGAAGAAGTGGCTGTCGGCCGGGATGAGGAGTTTCCGTCCACGGCCAGTGTGGCGCTGGATAACCTGATTGCAGAGCTCAATGACGCCCGGCAGGAGCGGAGCCGGTTTGATACCTTTATTCGTACCAATACCTTCCTTGACCAGCTGACCGGGGTTGCTAACCGGGTAATGTTCGACAGCCGTCTGAAATCTTTGGTGCAGGAGCAGGACAGCCGCGGCGCGGTGATTCTTATCCGTTTTGCGGATTTTGATGACCTTGTTCAGGAGCAGGGGAAAGAGTTGGCGGATGAGCTGGTCCAGTCGGTGTCATCCATGCTTTCCAATATGGTCCAGCGTTACCCTGAAGCGGTGCTTGCCCGCTACTTTGATAATGAATTTGCGGTGATGTTGGTGCACCAGCCTACCCGGGAGATCAACCAGTTTGCTGATCATATTGTAAAAACGCTGGAGCGGCTTTCTCCGCCTCAGCCGATGGATGCCGACAACTGGTGCCATGTCGGGGTTTCCCTGTTTGTATCAGGTGACCGGCGCGGGCGGATAATGGACGAAGCTGATATGGCGCTTCGCAGTGCAAAGCTGCAAGGTGGAAATTGCTGGTCCATTTATAAACGTGCACTCGAGGAAGAAGAAGCCCGTGGAAGTGTGCGTTGGAGAACACTGTTTGATCATGTATTCAATAACGGTGGGCCGGAGTTATTCCACCAGAAAGTGGTCGATGTCCACGGTAACAAGCTTCATGAAGAGATATTGGCGAGAATACGAGATGAAAACGGCCTTGTTGTAAAAGCGTCTCGATTCATTGCTGGCCTGAATGCCATTGGCTATGGCGAAAGGCTTGATGAATGCATGGTGAGTAAATCAATTGAATATGCTTACCGCACACCATCAGAGTATGTCTCTATTAATGTAAATGTCGATAGTGTGATCAAACGTAAATTCTATGCTTGGTTGCGGGATAAATTATTACAAACACCAAGAGAAACACGAGAGAGACTAATATTCGAGTTTCATGAGGGGCTGTTGGTATTGCATCTTGATGCGATGAGAAACGTATCGCGAATGTTAAAAGGCTTCGGCTGTAAAGTCATTGCTGACAAAGCGGGGAGAACTGTGGTCAGCACCCATTATATTAAGGACATTCAGCCGGACTTTATTAAATTACACCGCAGCCTTGTCAGAGATATTCATCAACGTGCTGAAAACCAGTTGTTTGTGAGAAGCATGCTTGGTGCTTGTGAATCCACGGGTGTCAGGATTATTGCCGTCGGTGTAGAGAAAAAGCCTGAATGGGACGTGTTGCTGAATCTGGGTGTTTATGGTTGCCAGGGCAGATATGTCTCCCCTGAATTATCGATGACATCAATAAATAAACCAACTACAATGAAACCGAGACCGAGTAGAAAACGATTCCGCGACCAATACTCAAAATAAAGCGTGTCAATTCGTCGTTTGATAGGCAAAATTAATTTTGCCTGTGTGCTAGCATGGCCGAATAAAATAGTCGGAAGTTTGTCGGTAGCTATTTAGGGATCACATTTTATTTATGTCAAAAACTGCCGGGTGGTTGCGCTTTTTTAAAAACAGAAGCGCCGGCCAGCAAGTTGTGCTGTTGCTCTCTGCCAGAGAAATATCCGTAGCTTGGGAAAGTGATTCGGTTATCAATATTGATACGGCCATCTGTTCAGGCGTGGATGCCTGGGCTGAGACCGTTGAGTTGCTGTTAAGTCGCAATAAGCTGGCAAATGCTTCTGCTCAGGCGGTGTTTAAACATGGACACTATCAAAGCCTGCAAATAGAGCATCCTAACCTCCCTGCTGATGAACTTCCCAGCGCGTTGCCCTTTTTGCTGAAAGACCTCATTTCTGAATCTCCGCATGAGATTATTGCCGACGGCTTTACATCTCCGATAAATGCCCAGCGCCTCCAGGCTTATGTTATCAGCAAAAAGCACTTACTGACCGTCGCCGTGGGCTGTGAACGAAGCGGAGCTGAACTGGTTAGTGCGGTTGTTGAGGAACTGGCCTGGTCTGCATTCACCGATGGCACCGATGTGTTGCTGCAGCGCTACGAGGGCGGTGCGCTTCACTTGACGGCATTTAAAGACCGCATTCCTTGTTTCCACCGGCAGATTCGCGGGATTGATTCCGCGTTGACCGGCCCGATGTCATCAACTCTCCAGTTGGATGGCCTTGCGCTGGAGTTACAGCGTTCGCTCGATTTTCTCAGTGCGCAGATGCGCACATCAGCGGTCAACCGGCTTGTTGTTGCCTGTGAAGGCGAGGACGGAGAGGAGCTGAGTGTTGCTCTTGCTGAGCGGTTGAGTGTTTCTGTCACCCCGGCAGAGCGTTCTGGTGCTGCGAATGAACTGCTGGCGTGGGCTGCGATGCAACCTATGCCGGTGGCAATCAACCTTTTCCCGGAATCCCTGAAGCCAAAACAGGAATTACTGACGTTAAACCGAGTGCTGGTGGCCAATATTGTCACTGTCGTGATGATGTTGGGCTTGTTGGGGTATGAACACATCACGGCTACTCAACAGCAGGCCGAGCTGGACGCCGTGAACCGGCAACTGACCGCGTTGAACTCTCAGGTCGATATGATGAAAAAAGCGGTCAAGGAACGTAAGCCCTCTCAGGCCAAGGTTGAGCTGGTAAAAGCGCTGGAAACACAAATCGACTCGAAAAAAATGATCCTTGACGCGGTTGAGGAGCATGACACCAGCAACCAACACGGATATGCAGGATTTCTTAACCAACTGGCTCAGGCGGCCAGCAAAGACATTTCGTTGTCCCGAATCAATATTGATGACGGACGCACCAATTTAAGCGGTCAGGCGCGTGATGTTGACTCTGTGCCTGGCTGGGTGAAACGCTTTTCCGATTTCGATGAACTCCGTTTGCAGAGGTTCAGTGGCCTTTCTTTGTCCCGGGATGAAGAAAACCGACTGATGTTTGAACTCTCATCTGAAGAGAAAGAAGGGGAGAGCAGCAAAGAATGAATTACTTGGAATCTGCTTCAGAGCGTTTTGAACAATTTACGCCCCGGGAAAAATGGCTGGTTTGTCTGGCGTCGGTATTCGGGCTGCTATTTGTCATCTACTTTCTTGGCGTAGAGCCGTTGCAAAAAAAATCTTCGGTTCAACAAGCGGAGTTGGAAAGTGCCCGGCAAAGAATCCGCATCCAAGAACAGCAGTTAGAGTTGTACAAAGGCGCGCTGGATGACAGCCCGGATAAAAAAATTGATGTGCAGATTGCCCAGTTAAAAGAGAGTGACGAAAAACTGAATCTGATGCTTCAGCAAAAAGTTTCCGGTTGGTAGCACCCTCTGAAATGGCGGGTTTGTTGGAAGAGGTATTACAGCGTTCAAAAGGACTGGAGCTGATTAGTCTGAAAAGTTTACCTGCGGAAGAGCTGGCGGTAGCTGAATCTGCCGCGTATTACCTTCACCCGGTGGAGCTTTCCCTGCGTGGCAGGTATTTCGACTTTGTGGCCTATCTTCAAGCGCTGGAAGGTATGCCGGTGCAGTATTACTGGAGCAGCCTGGACTACAAGGTTGACCGTTACCCGGTTGCTGATGTCAGGCTTCGTGTTTACACCTTGGGTATCAGTACAGACTTTATTGGTGGATGACATGAGTTGGCATTTTAAAACAACGGGTAAGGTCGGGGTAATTATTGGATTGTTGGCTGCGCTAATGTCGATTCCGGTTAGTGCGGAATCTGTGGTTGTCGACCCCACTGCACCTATTGGCTGGCAAAAGCCGGTAGCAAAACCGCGACAGGTAAAACAGCCGTTGCCCGCGTTACAAAGCGTTATTTGTACAAATACCTGTGATGCAGTGATTGCCGGAAAAATAGTGACTTCAGGTGATTCCGTTAACGGATACCGGGTGGGAAAAATCAGTGATTCCTCAGTGCTGCTTTACAGGGATGGTAAGCAGTGGCAACTCAGCCTATTCAGGGATCAGGTTAAGCAGTATTGATGACAGGACGAATTTGAGTGATGCGTAATTTTTGGGCTTTCAGTCTGGGGTTGATATTTCTTGCCGGTTGCTCGAGCAATATGGGCCACCGTGAGCCAAAGGAAGTAAAAGGCGCGTTGAATGAAGTGGTTAATCAGCAAAGCCGCCAGCCTCTCGATAACCTGCCCGTTGATGTAACCAACGACCTGATGCCGTCTTTCGGCGAGCAGCAATTTGTGCCGGTCGCAGCAAAGGAAAACCGGTTCCGGGTAAGCGCAAAAGATGTCGGGGCTCAGGCATTTTTTGGCAGCTTAATCAAAGGTACACCGTACAATCTGGTGATTCACCCTGAGGTATCGGGCACCATTTCCCTGACACTCAAAGATGTGACGCTGGATGAGGTATTGAGTGTTGTTTCGGATATTTACGGGTATGAAATTATCCGGAATGGCAACGTCATCCAAGTGTTCCCTGCATCGCTTCGCACCGAAACCATCCCCGTTGATTACTTGCAGCTTCAGCGTAAGGGCTCGTCACTGACCACGATTTCCACCGGATCAATTTCTTCCGAGGGCGGAGACGGTGGCGATGACAGCGGAGACAGCGGTGATTCCGGATCCGGCGGTGGCAGCAGCTCGACAACCGGCGGGGCATCAATTGAAACCAGTTCAGAAAGTGACTTCTGGAACCAGCTGGAAAAGCGCTGGCAGCGATGATTGGTTCCGGACAGGGACGCAGCGTTGTGGTTTCGCCTCAAGCCAGCCTGGTAACGGTTCGCGCGTACCCGAACGAGCTTCGTGAAGTGCGCACATTCCTTGGAGCATCGCAAAAGCGCCTGCGCCGCCAGGTCATCATGGAAGCCAAGATTCTTGAAGTGACACTGAGTGACAGTTACCAGCAAGGTATCGAATGGAGCAATATCACCAAGTCTCTTGGCGGAACAGTGTTGAGCTTCGCCCGCCCCGGAGCATCTATTCCTACTGACACAGTTGGTGCTCAACTCGGTGGGCAAACCAGCCTGACAATTTCAGACGGCAACTTCAATGCCGTGCTCAACTTCCTGGAAACCCAGGGCGATGTCAACGTGCTGTCCAGCCTCGTGTAACGGCCGCGAACAACCAGAAGGCCATTATCAAAGTCGGCGGTGATGAGTATTTCGTAACCAACGTATCCAGCAGTGATACCAGCGGCGATAACTCACAATCAACGCCGGAAATCGAACTGACACCGTTTTTCTCGGGCATCTCCCTGGATGTCACGCCACAGATTGACAACGAAGGCGGTGTGTTGCTCCACGTACACCCAACCGTGGTGGATGTGACCAACGAAACCAAGGAAATCAACCTGGGTTCCCAGTTTGGTACCTACCAGCTGCCATTGGCGAAAAGTACCATCCGTGAGTCTGACTCCATCGTACATGCGAAAAGCGGGGATGTGGTGGTCATAGGCGGCCTGATGAAATCAGCGGTGACAGACCAGGTCTCAAAGGTTCCGCTTCTGGGCGATGTGCCCGGACTGGGCCACCTGTTCCGAAACGTTTATAAGCTCCACACCAAAACCGAGTTGGTAATTTTGTTGAAACCGACTGTGGTAAGCGATCAGACCTGGCTGGAAGAAGTTGAACGTTCCCGACGCCTGATCACTGAGTGGTTCCCGGAAGAGTAAATCATGTACGAGCGCTATTTTGGCTATAACCGCCAGCCGTTTTCACTGACACCGGATACCGGGCTGTTCCATGCCCAGCCTTCCCATGTTGAGGGTATCCAGACCGTACTCAGCGCCCTTGCGATGGGGGAAGGCTTTGTGATGGTAACCGGTGAGGTAGGAACCGGAAAAACGCTGCTTTGCAGGATGCTGATGCAGGAATTGCCCGAGGGAATGGATTTGGCTTACCTCCCGACGCCGGCAATGGACGGGCGCGAACTTCGGATGGCGCTTGCCAAAGAATTGGGTATTGATACCACGCAGGATCCCGGGCTGCTGACAGATTCCATCCAGCGAGAACTGATTCAGCGTAAAAAAGAAGGCAGGTCGGTGGTTGTATTGCTTGATGAAGCACAGGCACTGCCTGATGACGCCCTGGAAGCGATTCGTCTGCTTGGTAACCTGGAAACAGAACAGGAAAAACTTCTTCACCTTGTGTTAATCGGGCAACCGGAACTGGAGCAGCGGCTGGCGATGCACCATTTGCGTCAACTGCGCCAACGTATCACGTTCAGCGTGCAGTTGCGGCCGTTGGATCAGGCAGAAGCCTTTGCATACATCTCTCACCGTAGCGAATGCGCCGGCGCAGCCAATGTGTTCCCGTTGCCTGCCTGCAAACTGATCTGGCAGGCCAGCGGCGGGATCCCGAGGCTTATAAATCAGATTTGCCACAAAGCCCTTATCGCCGCATACAGCGCACAACGGCGGGACGTAGACCGCAAGGCGGCACTGGTTGCCATAAAAGGTACGCTGGGCGCACGACAGCCCAAAGTGGTTTTCCCCTTTGTTTGGGGGTGGAGTAAACCATGAGTGAACTGAACCGAATGCTGAAAGACCTGGCTCCTGAGTCAGGGAAACAGGCCGGAAATCTGAAAGCCGCCGATATAAAACCGCTGCCAGCAAGCCGCCGGCCTATGGTCGTTGTTGGATTGTTAGCTGTGCTGAGTTTTTTGGCTGGGGGGTACTTCTACCTGAATGGTGAGCCCTCCCAGCAGGTAAATACATCGCCTGTAGCCCCGCCAATGAATGAGCCGGTTTTTGATGAAGATGCCGAGTTGGCTGCGCAAGAGATAACGCCTGAAAACAGTGAACCGATAGCAGAATTGCCAGTTCTGGTCAGCCCGACCCACAAACGCACCGAGGCAAATGCTGTCGAGCTGACTGAAAGCCAGGAAGCTGCGGCTGTCACCCGGAATGAAAACGCTGAACCCCAAAAAGCATCCCCTCCGGCAGTGATTGCCAAAAAAGAGGTTGTAAAAACCAAGCCCCAGCCAAAGTCGCCCGAGGTAGTGAAAACCGCAGTTAAGCCTGTTGAGACTAAAAAGCCTGAGACCACGGTTAAGGCACAAATCGTGCTCCGGCCAACGAGGTTGTAAAAGCTGAAGCGCCAGCCGAGGAAGTCAAAAAAGCCGTATCGAAACCGGAGACGGTTATCAGCGAAAGCGAAGCCCTGACAATCAAAACGGTTTCTCTCAGCCCGGAGCAACTGGCGGATGTTGAGCTGGAAAAAGCGACAAAGTACCGCTCGGAAGGCGACAGCCGCCGGGCGATTAAACATTTAGAGACCGCGCTTAATTACCAACCCGACCGGCGTGATATCAGACAGCGCCTGGCATCGCTGTATTACGGGCGCGGGGATGTCAGAACGGCACTGAACGTGCTGCAGGAAGGTCTGTCACGAGACGATCCGGACGGCCTTGTGCGCCTTACCCTGGCAAAACTGCTGGTCAGCGAATCTCAGTCACAAGCGGCATTGCAGACACTCAAGACCGTCCCGGTTGCCGCATCGACAGAATATCTCGCGGTGCGTGGCGCTTGGCACAACAACTGAAGGATTCAACCATTGCCCTTAGCAGCTATGAAGCGCTGGTAAAGGCGGAACCTTATGACGGTCGCTGGTGGATGGGGCTTGGCATCGCGTTGGAAAGGCTTGAGCAGGGTGGAAAAGCCAAAGAAGCCTATCAGCAGGCGCTGTCCTTGGGGCGGATTTCAGCCAAGTCACAACAGTTTATCCAGCAGCGGTTAGCTGCACTACAGAGAAATACAGGTTAACGGCTATGCAGGTCAAACTCAGAAAACGTCTTGGGGATTTGCTGGTTGATGAAAGCATCATCACCCAGGATCAGCTTGATCTGGCTTTGCAGAACCAACAGGGAAAAGGGCGCAAACTCGGTGCAACGCTCATCGATATGGGCTTTCTCAGCGAAGATCAATTGCTTCGCTTCCTGTCCCAGCAGCTCGATGTTCCCTCATAGACCTCTCCCGGATGACGGTGGAGCAGGAAGCGGTCTCCCTGCTGCCGGAAGTGCATGCCCGTCGTCTGCGGGCCATGATCATTAGCCAGCGCGATCAGACCTTACGTGTGGCGATGAGTGACCCGGCTGATCTGGCGGCACAGGAATCGCTGTTCAGCCTGCTGGGTAATTTCAATGTTGAGCTGATGATTGCCCCAGAACATCAGCTGATTAATGCGTTTGACCGCTATTACCGGCGTACCCAGGAAATTGTTTCGTTCGCTGAGCAGCTGGAAGCGGAGCATTCATCGTCATCTGAATATTCTTTTGGCCTGGATGATGAAGGCGGTGAAGAGGTCACCGTTGTTAAGCTCATCAACACCCTGTTTGAAGATGCGATCCAGGTTGGCGCCTCGGATATCCATATCGAACCGGATTCCAACTGCCTGCGAATCCGCCAGCGTATCGACGGCATCCTTCATGAAACGCTGCTGAATGAGAGCAGTGTCGCTTCTGCGCTGGTGTTGCGTCTTAAGCTGATGTCCGGGCTGGATATTTCTGAAAAGCGCCTCCCGCAGGATGGCCGTTTTAACATCCGGGTACGGGGACATTCGGTCGATGTGCGTGTTTCCACCATGCCGGTCCAGTACGGCGAATCGGTCGTAATGCGTTTGCTTGATCAGTCTGCCGGTATTCTCAGCCTTGAAGAGGTGGGGATGCCTTCGGATCTTTTGGAGCGTTTCCGACGTCAGTTGAAACGTCCGCATGGGATGATCCTGGTTACTGGGCCAACCGGTTCGGGTAAAACCACAACGCTGTATGGCGCACTTAACGAACTGAACTCGGCATCGAAGAAGATCATTACGGCAGAAGATCCGGTGGAATACCGGCTGCCACGAATCAACCAGGTGCAGGTAAACAGCAAGATAAACCTGACGTTCTCATCGATCCTGCGGACATTCCTCCGTCAGGATCCGGATATCATCCTGATTGGTGAGATGCGTGACGAGGAGACGGTGGAAATCGGCCTCCGAGCCTCCCTGACCGGTCACCTTGTGCTCTCAACTCTTCACACCAATGATGCCATTGACAGCGCGCTGCGCCTTCTGGATATGAATGCTCCCGGTTATCTGGTTGCCAGTTCTGTCCGGGCTGTGATGGCTCAGCGTCTGGTGCGCCGGGTCTGCAAAGATTGCAAAGAGCCTGCTACGCTCGACGAAGCCCAGCAAAGCTGGCTGCATAGCCGCTTCCCGGGTATGGACACATCGAAACTGGTCCGTGGACGAGGCTGCCAGACCTGTAACTTTACCGGATACCGGGGCCGGGTGGGTGTGTTTGAGTTGCTGGAGCTGGACCAGGAAATGATAGATGCACTGCGCGGAAATGATGCAGTAGGTTTCAGCCGTGTGGCCCGGCAGGCCAAGGGATACAAGCCGTTGATCAACAGTGCTATGGAACTCGCGCAAGGCGGAATTACCAGCCTCGATGAGGTGATCTTGCTTGGTGAAGGGGATTCCCATTCATCGGTAACCGCACCGGGAGCGGGAAATGCAGAGCTATAAGTACCGCGGGCGGAACGCATCGGGCAAAGCGGTAAGTGGCTCGCTTGAAGCAAAGAGCGAGACCGCCGCGGCAGATGCGTTGATGAAGCAAGGCATTATTCCGCTGGAGGTACGCAAAGGTGGCTCGGGAGCAGGCAGCGCATCGCTTAATATCAGCGATCTGTTCCAGCGCTCCGTTCCACTGGATCTGCTGGTGATCTTCTGTCGCCAGCTCTACAGCCTGACCAAAGCCGGCGTGCCGCTGTTACGTTCTATTCGTGGCCTGACCCAGAGCTCGAATCACCCGCTTCTGAAGCATGCCCTGGAAGATATTGCTACAGAACTGGCAAATGGCCGGGCACTGTCAATGGCAATGCGCGAACACCCCAAGGTATTTTCCGAGCTTTTTATCTCACTGATTGCCGTGGGTGAGAACACTGGCCGGCTGGAGCAATCCCTCGAACAGCTTGCATCCTATTATGAGCAGGAAATTGAAACCCGCAGGCGTATTAAAACAGCGATGCGCTATCCCACCTTCGTGCTGAGTGCCATTGGTATTGCGATGGTTGTGTTGAACATTAAGGTGATTCCGCAATTTGCCTCAATGTTCAGCCGGTTTGGCGTCGACCTTCCTTTGCCGACAAAGATCCTCATCGCGTCTTCCAACTTCTTTGTGAATTACTGGCACATCATGCTGGGCGCATCTGTGCTGGGATGGGTACTTTTCCGCAACTGGCGCAATACGGACAAAGGCAAGGAGACCTGGGATCGCTGGCGTCTGCGGTTTCCTATTGTCGGCGCTGTAGTGAATCGAGCCAGTTATCAAGGTTCTCGCGCACATTCGCGTTGATGCTTCAGGCGGGTGTTCCCCTTAACAGGGCGCTTCAGTTATCTGCCGAGGCACTCGGAAACCGGTATCTGGAAAACCGGTTGGTCGAGATGCGGCAAAGTATAGAAGGTGGGGGAAGCATTGCTTCTTCAGCCTCTCAAACCGGCATTTTTACCCCGCTTGTAATGCAGATGGTCTCTGTTGGGGAAGAAACCGGGCAAATAGATCAGCTTCTTTTGGAAGTGTCTGATTTCTATGATCGGGAAGTGGATTACGATTTAAAAACCATGACAGCGAGAATTGAACCAATTCTGTTGGCAATTGTTGCTGCAATGGTGCTTTTGCTGGCTTTGGGCATTTTCCTGCCTATGTGGGGAATGTTGGATGCAGTCCGCGGCGCTTGAGCAGCTACAACGGCGCTTTTTCGTGTCAGGCCTGTTCCTGGTGTTGGTCGTTATTCTGGTTGCGGTTTTGCTGGTGCAAACCAATCGGGTTTCCGATGAAGCGCATCGGGTCAGCGTCGAGCTTTACCGCTCCACCATGTACCGTTCTGCCGCCAGTTTACGGGAGCTATGGGAGCTAAATGGCAGGCCGGGGCAAATGGACATTGATGGGATGACTGTCGGGTTTTCAGCCAGCGGTGTACCCGTTGTAAAAAACAACGGCAAGCTGGATTGCGGTGAAACCTGGCGGCTTTTTAACCGCAATGTTGATAGAAATACACCTCAAATAATGAATGCTGACAGTTACATGCAAAAAGGTGATGAAAGCATTTGTTTTTATAAGTTTTCTGGACAAAATTTGCTGGCGTTACGCTATGAAAGTGGGAGAATAATGATCAACGAATTTTTGACGTTAGACGCGCCGCAAAAATGACACAAAAGGTGAAAAATGAAGGACTCAAAAGGATTTTCACTGATTGAGCTGGTTATTGTCATTGTTGTTATCGGTGTGCTGGCCGCCGCTGCGTTGCCGCGATTTATCCAGGTAACAGATGAAGCCAAGGTTGCGGCCTTGGAAGGCATGGCGGGTGGTTTCGCGACGGCAGTGCTTTCAGCAAGGGCACAATGGGAGGCGACAGGCCGCCCGAAAAATTCAGCCGGTACCAATCAGGTTAACTACGACGGCACGGTCTTTACCCTGACGTCAGCAGAATCTGACGGCAGTGAAAGGGATGGTTACCCGTTTGCATTGGAAAACGGAATTACGGACGTAAGTTCAGTCACAGCAACGGAGTGCCAGCAGATGCTGGAGAACTTGCTGCAGAATCCGCCGCGTTCGACCCGTAACTCCTCAGATCTGGCATCCGGAAATTACCGGTACTTTGTTTCCAAAGACATTGAGGGGGGAACACCTCGGTGTCTTTACTACCAACTGGCATCAAAAACAGTTGGGGAAAACTCCGGAAGTAGCAGTGCTACCAATGGGCATTATTTCTCTTACCGGCCGGCGATTGGCCGCATTGAAGTTCATTTAAATTAGGAGTGTTTTATGAGAAAGCAAGGCGGTTTTACGCTGATAGAGCTGGTGGTAGTCATCGTGATTCTTGGCATTCTTGCAGTGACCGCTGCCCCGAAGTTCCTTAATTTCCAGGATGATGCGAAAAAAGCAGCACTTCAGGGACTCAAAGGGGCAATTGATGGAGCTTCAAGCGTTG
Organism: Photobacterium sp. JCM 19050; assembly: GCA_001310455.1. Classification (GTDB taxonomy): domain Bacteria; phylum Pseudomonadota; class Gammaproteobacteria; order Enterobacterales; family Vibrionaceae; genus Parasalinivibrio. The sequence continues at coordinate 38,316 of BAXG01000022.1, read as the reverse complement.
TGTACGGAAAAGCTGCGATTGAAGGCGTTACGTCCAATGATTCAGCAACTGATGTAGATGGAATCTCAACTATTTTTGGTTATCCGGTGGCAACTTCCGCAGGTATTGGAAGCGCAGTAACAGGATTGAGTCAAGATTGGGATAGCAACACTAGTGGAGCTGTTGGGACTATTAAGTACTCATTCAAAGGTAACACTAAGTGGACTAATTCTTCTAAGTGCTTTGTTGAGTATACTCAGCCAGCTACATCGTCCGCTGTCGCTACAACCGTGTTGCATGCGGATAACTGCTAACAAGTTGTAAGATTGATTGTGATTTTTACTTCAGGAGCTCGCAAGGATAGTGGCTTTACTCTCGTAGAGCTGGTGGTTGTTGTGCTGCTTCTGGGTATCCTTTCAGTGGTCGCCATTCCCCGGTTGAGTGGGTTTGGCGACTTTGATATTTATGGTGCGAGGGACGCGTTTATTGCAGAGCTGCGCCATGCACAAATTCTTGCCCTTAATAACCCGGACCGTTGTTACAGGGTGGATGTCCAGACAGACAGCTACCGGATACAGCAATTCAGCTCGCGCAGCGGGCGAATATGTTCGGGCGCAGTAAACTGGCAGGATGAAGCGGTTAGTTTACCCGGAGGTATCTCAATCAGGTATGGTGGAAACGTCCCGTTTAATGTCGACTTCTCTCCCTTCGGTCAAACCAATTTAAATTGCAGTTCCCCTTCCAGTTGTATCACTGTCACCGGCAATAAAACCCTTCCCGTTATGATTGAATCTGAGGGTATGTTTATGCCCAATAATCGCCGGGAAAAATCACCGGGCTTTACATTGATAGAGCTGGTTGTCGGCATCGTGGTGTTCGGGTTTGCTATCCTGTTGATGACAACGCTGCTTTTCCCCCAAGCCAAACAGGCAGGCAGTGCCCTGCATGAGGTTCGGGCAGCTGAACTGGCGCATTCCCTTCTCAACGAGATAAGCGGTAAAAAGTTTGATGAAAATACTTCTGCCGGAGGTATACCTGCTTGCGATTCAACGGTATCGGGTTCACTGGCCTGCAGTGACACAATGGGCTGATTCTGAAAGCCGGGGTGATTATGATGATGTCGATGACTTTAATGGGCTGAACGAAAACTCCGATATGAATGCATCCGGGGAGAAATACCGGGATTATTACTCAAACTACAAACTCAGTGTTTCTGTCCGTTACTTTCCTTCTACATCGAAAGCGCAAAAGCTGGTTTCAATTACCGTAACCACTCCCGGTGGCAAAGAGCTCAAGTTTAATACCATCAGGAGTAACTTCTGATGCGCAGAGTTTCGCTTCCTTACAGATACCAGAAGGGCTTCAGCCTTATCGAGATGATCACTGTGGTGGTCATTATGGGAATCGTTACGTTCTCTGTCGGAAGTATTATCCGAGCCGGGGGAGATATATATTCCGATTCGGTCAAAACAGAAAATATTCTTGGAGAAGGGCGTTTTCTTATTGCCCGTTTGACCAGGGAAATCCGGGATGCCGTGCCGAACAGTGCCCGTGTTAAAACAGGGGCCAACTGGCAGTGCCTTGAATTTTTGCCCATCGAATCGAAGGGACGTTACCTTACGCTGCCAATTTACCCGGCAGCAGCAGGTAACGGTGGCACTGTGATAATGCCTACCGGTTCAGTAGCAAGAGGGTTGATGATGTGGGTGAACCCTGTTTCAGCCTCATCGGTATACACAGCCAGCAACAGTAGTGGCGTTAACCGCGCTGTGATAAACACTATCGTGCAGGGCTCAGATCCCCAAACCAATGACATCACGTTTGGTGGTGCCCCCCTTCGCTTTGCCAGTGAGTCACCAAGGCAAAGGTTCTATGTGGCAAAGACCCCGGTTAGCTTTTGTTACAACGAAGCCTCAGGCAGATACGCCGGTATGCCAATTACGGGCTTTTCTCAAATCAGCCGGATCCCGGCGATATGGGAGCCGGATCCCTAATGGCCCAGCAGTTGGTTAATGATGTCAGTACGAACCGGATATTTGCCGTGGAGTCAGCGGGTTCGGCCGGCAATGCTCTGATAACGTTAAAGCCGGAATTCAGTATTTCCGGCCAAAATTTCACGTTCCACCACCAAGTCAGTATCGCCAATGTCCCTTAACAGACGATTGATCTCACCCCTCAGGAGCCAGCAAGGCTCAATGCTGATGACATCGATTTTTATCCTCGTCGGGATGCTGGTGCTCGGTGCGGCGCTGGTTCAAATACTGGGGCGAACATCGCGCAGTACAGCGATTGAAGTCTGGAGCATCCGGGCTTACAGCGCAGCTAGCAGTGGTGCAGAAAAGGCGCTTGCTGAACTGTATCCACTAACCGGTACAGGCACCGGGTGTGGTGGGGTCTCAACTGCCTGGAATATAGGCGCTGATACCGGCTTGGAAGGATTCAGCGGATGCTCTGTCAGCCTTGGGTGCTCAGCAGTAAGCTCGGCCGGACAAACCATGTACACCATAACCAGTGATGCCATCTGCAAAAGCGAGAACTGCTCCGGCACAGCATCAGACAGCTCCGGCTGTATGCGCGTTAAGCGCACGGTGCGAGTGACCGCAATGGAATAGCGTGAAATCTTTGTGCTAGTGTTTTATATCCTCTGAGCTTTCAGATGACTAACTTGTACGCTTCTCCCAACTCCCCCTAGTAAAATTACGTTTACCAATCGCTCTGGTAGGCTGAAGTTCATTTTTGAGCTCAGCTTGGCACGACTCATAGGTAACCAAACAGGCTTTAAGATGGAGTTTCACAAGTGTCGCATGAATAGGTTGGTTATTCTTTTTATAAGTGCTAAATTTCATATGATTTGAAATTATATTGATTTCCAGTTTCTTGAGGTTTTTCACTAGCAAATCGTAGTGTGCTGCAATCAAAAAATTTCAAACCTTACTGACATTTTGTCTATCTAAGACGATAAAACCAATTCTTAGATAGATATTCAATTACACGTTAAAAGATTTGGTTAGAGTAGGATCGTTTTTGAGGCAATTTGTAATGATTAAATCGATACTATTGTGGATAGTCTACGTTTTGATTGTAGTTTCTGGAAGTAAAGCATTTGCAGATTTGCCTTTGTGTAAGGAGGTTTTCTCTGATGGAATTTCTGAAAACCTTGGACCTGTCAAACTAAATTTGCCTAAAAATTTACCTGAGCCCGAAGTTTTCCCTTGTACAACTACTTCATGTGAATTGATTTATGAGCCAGGGGATTACAATTATAGAGGAGAATCAAAAGTAGTTATTCCTAAAGGAGCAAAAATAATAACTAAGGGAGCCACAACTCGTTTGTATTTTAAAAATCTGACTATAGGTGACTGGAGAGACCCAGGACTTATAGATTTGAATTTTACAGATCAAGAAGGTCAAGCACTCCCTCCTGAAAACCTTCTAATATATGTTACTGGGGCCATAAAAGTATATGGATACCTAAGAACGAATTCGCTGATTTATGCTGCTGGTACTGCACATTTTTCTGATGAGTCATTTATTACGGGAAGCGTTGCTGTGGGGGGACAGGTTCCACAGTTTGCGGGGGATGTACAGTATGATTCCAATGCTGTTGAAAGTGCTGATATGTCTGGTATTTGTCTAAATAATCCAATAAAGCCAACAGAGTGTTTTGTTGATGAATTCTCTAGAGATAATTTAGGTGATGACTGGGTAACTGCAAAGAGCCTTGGCGACTTTATGCCTAGTATACCTCGGTGGAAAAAACGGCTAAGGCTGACTGAGGCAGTGGACAACCAGTCAACTTCGGCAACTTTCCAACGTTACTTTCCTGCTGATGAAAACCTAATATTTCTAGAATTCGATCACTTCGCTCACTCAAGAAAGAGTTTACGGGGGGCAGATGGTGTCGCGGTCGTTTTGTCTGACTCAAGTGTAACCCCAAAACCGGGAGCCTTTGGCGGGCCCTTGGGCTACGGTTACAGAGATAGTACGAATGATGGTTTCGCTGGTGGATGGCTGGGAATTGGACTTGATGAATATGGCAATTTTTCCATGGAGGGAGGAGGCAAAGGTAATGGTCCTGGTAAGCAAGTTCCTCAATCAATTGTTATTCGAGGGTCAGGGAAGAAAAATCAATATACTGATAGTTGGGATTCCGGCTATGCATATTTGAAGGGATCTTGTAATAACGGAAACTTCAAAGATAACTGTATAGATGATATTGATGATTATTGGGGACGGGATTTCAATCGTTATCAGATTATTATTGACTCAAGAGATGGGAAATCTACTAGGGTAAGCGTGAATAGGAAAACTGATTCTAGTTCTAAGTTTGATAATGTAATTAAGCCTTTTGATGTGATGAGTGAAAAAAATCAATCAAATGTTCCAGATGAATTCTATTTAACATTCACGTCGGGAACGGGTGACTACAATAATATTCATGAAATAGATAATGTCGAAATTTGCGCATTGAAGTCAAGGTCAGTCGGTGAGCAAATTCATCATTTTGAATTGACATATCACAAAACACCTTTGACGTGCAGCCCTTTAAATATTGAGATCAAAGCATGCAAAAATGAATCCTGCGATGAATTATATACTGAACAAGTAAGGGCCAACTTGAGTCCTGAAAATCTAGAAGGTGAATGGTCTTCGAATCCTGTAACTTTTACTGGTGGAAAAACAATAGTTCAATTAAGAAATTTTACTCCAAGTAAAATAACGCTTGATATTCCAAGTTCTTTCCCTAGTACTCGTCCTATGAGCGATACCTTGTGCAGTAGCGGTGGTGAATATAATGCAGGAAATTGCGCCTTAAATTTCCAAGATGCGGGTTTTGTGTTCGACATTCCAGATAAAATTGCCGGTAAACCTGCGTCAAATATTGAGATCTATGCGGTCGAAAATTCCTCCCCAGGAAGGCTGAGGGGCAATGTCTCCCGTATTTGGGTGCGCCGCGTGATGTGAATTTCAGGTTCTCTTATTCGGCACCAAATTCTGGCAATATAGTCGGTTCTCCTAAGCCAACAGTGAATGGTGTGGGGCTGGAATCGGCTTATAAACCGGTTCGTGTGAACTTTAATTCTCAGGCAAGGGGCTTCTTGAGGTTAACTATCCTGATGCGGGTGAGATAAAGCTGGAAGCCAAGCATTCAGGGACAGGAAGCAATCAAGGCCTGAAGTTAGAAGGTTCAGACACTTTCGTCAGCTTTCCTGCCGGACTATGTGTTGAGCCGGAGCAAACCTGTACAAAAGGCAACGCAAGATGTCCTGTGTTTAAGAAGACCGGGCAGCCTTTTGATATCACCGTTAAGGGTGTGGCATGGCAGCAGAATCCACCTTCTTCAGGTGACTTCTGTGATTACTCAACAGCTACTCCAAATTACGCCCATGAAGGTCTGGCGATTACATCAAACCTCAAGACACCAGCCGCAGGTGTAAATGCAATTGTGGAAGGATGTCGTCAAGTTAACGGCGGCACGGTCTGCGATCAACCCGCAACGTTTACAGGCTGGCAGAAAGGGAATGACAACACCCGCCAGTTCAATGTGTCTGAAGTGGGAGTGTTTACCTTTACCGCTGCGCCACCGGATGAATACCTGGGCTCCCCGGGGGTTGTTATTGATGGAAAAATGCAGCCTGTTCAGCCCGCGACCAGCAAGCCGGTCGGGCGATTTATACCGGATCATTTTGTACTGAATAATGGAGACATAACGCCGGGCTGTCATGTGTTCAGTTATATGGCGGAGCTTTTTCTATATCCGGTGATCTGGTTGCCCAAAACCACAAAGGGGCAACAACACAAAACTACCGAGGAAACTTCGCAAAAGCCTCGACAGGTGTCGTCGCCGAAAACGATGATGATGGGCGAAATCTTTCTGTCCGGTTGGACAGCCATCTGGGTACTCAATCGACAACCAGCCAGTCTATCGAAACCAATTGGCGGGCAGGTGTTGCCGCAATCGAAGATCAAATCGTATTTTCTCGAGGAACCGTGCTGGATGGTCCATATGACAATATGGATATCGGCATCAGCCTGAGTGATCCTGATGGAATTGAGCTAACCGGTAAGAACATGCATCCGGGGCAGGCTGGAGAGTGCGGAGCAAATTGCACTGCGGTTGAGCTTGGCACGCAGATGATGAGGTATGGCAGAGGCCATGTCGAATATGCGGTGGGGCCATTAAACGAAACGGTAAAAAGTAAGGTGGAAGCCAGATACTGGAATGGCAGCGACTGGGTTCGTAACGACAAAGACAATTGTTCTGTGCTCGGCAATGTCAGCCTGACTGCCTCCGGTACCCATGTAACACCTTTCCCGGTTCCTGCCGGTGTAAGCGCAGTTGGCCTGACAGCAAATTCAACGACGGGCAGACGACACTTCACTGGCTTTCGAACCGGGGGTTTGAAGGGGAGGTGACGGCATCTGTCCCTATGCCGGCATGGTTAAAGTATTACTGGAACTGGGGAGGTAGTTCGCCGGATGCCAATGTCGATCCTCGAGCCAGTGTGTATTTCGGTATTTTCCGGGGGCATGATCGTGTTGTTTTCTGGCGAGAGGTGAACTGATTCCCATGAAAGGGCTCAAATAACCAATTAGTTTTGACAAAAACCTTGCCATGCCTCCTGTTTGACATAACGCTGTCTTGTCGGGAAGCGTGGCTGTTGATAAAGTTAGCGCAACAAAAAATACTCCCAAGTGCTTGCAGGACTCACCAACCACTATGTTTAAGAAACTTCGTGGCATGTTTTCCAACGATCTCTCTATCGATCTTGGAACCGCCAACACCCTGATTTACGTGAAAGGACAGGGTATTGTCCTTGATGAACCTTCCGTTGTTGCTATTCGCCAGGATCGTGCCGGCTCGCCAAAAAGTGTTGCGGCAGTAGGTCACGACGCCAAGCAGATGCTGGGCCGTACCCCGGGCAATATCGCAGCTATCCGCCCAATGAAAGACGGCGTGATTGCGGATTTCTATGTGACTGAAAAAATGCTGCAGCACTTTATTAAGTCAGTCCATAACAACAATGTATTGCGTCCCAGCCCTCGTGTACTGGTGGCCGTACCTTGTGGTTCGACTCAGGTAGAGCGCCGAGCAATCCGTGAATCAGCCCTGGGTGCAGGTGCCCGCGAAGTGTATCTGATTGATGAGCCTATGGCTGCGGCAATTGGTGCTGGCTTGCCAGTATCTGAAGCGACCGGTTCTATGGTGGTTGATATCGGTGGCGGTACAACAGAAGTGGCTGTTATCTCACTGAATGGCGTTGTTTACTCGTCTTCTGTGCGCATTGGTGGTGACCGTTTCGATGAAGCTATTATCAACTATGTTCGCCGTAACTACGGCAGCCTGATTGGTGAAGCGACAGCCGAGCGTATCAAGCATGAAATCGGCTCTGCCTATCCTGGCGATCAAGTGCTGGAAATTGAAGTGCGCGGCCGTAACCTGGCAGAAGGTGTACCTCGCAGCTTTACCCTGAACTCCAACGAGATTCTGGAAGCCCTGCAAGAACCGCTGAGTGGCATCGTATCTGCTGTCATGGTTGCTCTTGAACAGTGTCCACCGGAACTGGCTTCTGATATTTCAGAGCGCGGTATGGTGTTGACCGGTGGTGGTGCGCTGCTTCGCGATCTCGACCGCCTGCTGATGGAAGAAACCGGCATTCCGGTTGTGGTGGCAGAAGATCCACTGACCTGCGTGGCGCGTGGTGGCGGTAAAGCACTTGAAATGATTGATATGCATGGCGGTGATCTTTTCAGTGAAGACTGACAGCTTCGGCTGTGTGTCTCTATAGGTTAATACACTGAATGAAACCGATATTTGGCAGGGGACCATCCCTGCAACTCCGCCTTTTCTTGGCGATTCTTCTGTCAGCCAGCCTTATGCTGGCTGACAGCCGTTTAGGCGCGTTTACCAGCGTGCGCTACCTGTTGAACTCGTTTGTTGCACCTCTCCAGTTTGCCGCGAACATGCCCCGTGATGTGCTGGACAATACGTTCGTCCAACTGACTTCTCGTGAGCGCCTTATCAGCGAAAACGAAGCCCTGAAAAACGAAGTCCTGCACCTGAAAAGTGACCTGCTGCTGAAAGATCAGTATGAGCAGGAGAACCAGCGTCTGCGCCAGTTGCTGGGGTCGCCGTTTGTCCGGGATGAGCGCAAGATGATCGCTGAAGTGATGGCGGTGGATTCGTCCCCTTACCAACGGCAGATTATGATCGACAAAGGCCGGACCAACGGAGTCTACGAAGCCAGCCGGTGATCAACGAAAAAGGCATTGTCGGCCAGGTGGCGTATGTTGGGGCGCATAACAGCCGGGTTGTCCTGCTGACAGACCCGAACCATGCCATCCCCGTTCAGGTGATGCGTAACGACATTCGTGTTATCGCGTCCGGCACCGGTGAGGTTGATACCCTCCGGCTGGATAATATCCCAAGCAGTACGGATATCGACGTGGGAGACAAACTGGTTTCCTCCGGGTTGGGCGGTGTTTTCCCTGAAGGCTATCCGGTCGGCACCATTACTTCCTTTGCTTACGACAACCAGCGCCCGTTTGCCGATGTGATCGCCAAGCCCGCGGTAAGCTTTGACCGGCTTCGCTATGTGTTGCTTGTCTGGCCTACCGGTGTTGAGCGCAATGGTGTCAGCGTCCCAGAGGATGCGAAGCCTGCAGTGGCACCCAACGAAGCAGACAGCAAAGTGAATGCTAAACCGCAACCTGAATTGACAAAACCGGAGGCCGGCAATGGCGACTAAATCTAGTGCGCTGCGCGGCCATCTGGTTATCTGGACGTCGTTTATCGTCGCTCTTATCCTGCAAACCACTCCCTGGCCAGGAGCGCTTGAGCCGTTCCGCCCAAACTGGGTGTTGCTGGTGGCAACTTACTGGGTAATGGCACTGCCACACCGCGTCAATGTCGGCTCTGCAATGGTCCTTGGCCTACTGTGGGATCTGATGCTGGGTTCAACGCTGGGTGTGCGTGCACTTACCATGTCTATCCTGATTTACCTGGTGGCAATCAACTTCCAGTTGTTGAGAAACCTTTCTTTGTGGCAACAGGCCATGTTGGTGGCTTGCCTCGGGGTGCTGGGCAAACTGATAGAGTTCTGGGCTGAATATGTGATCTCCAATATCACATTCCTTCCTGAACTCCTGTGGTCGGCGCTGTTAAACTTCCTGTTGTGGCCGTGGCTGTTCCTGCTGCTTCGCAGAATTCGCCGCCAGTTTGCGATAAGGTAAATGATTATGTCTCTTAAGCCGGTCTACTTAGCTTCCGGGTCGCCAAGGCGACGTGAACTGCTGTCCCAGCTTGGTGTGGACTTTGATGTTCTGAAAGTGGATGTTGAAGAAGTGCGCCAGCCCGGAGAGCAGGCACAGGCTTATGTGCGCCGCCTTTCCCGGGACAAAGCGATGGCCGGTGTGGCTGTAGCCCCGGAAAACAGGCCGGTTATCGGCTCCGATACTATCGTGGTATGTGACGGAAGCGTGCTTGAAAAGCCTCAGGATCTCGCTCATGCCGAACAGATGCTTGCCATGCTGTCAGGTCGCTCGCATCAGGTGATGACAGCGGTAACCCTGGCTGACAACGAAAAACAAAAAACGGAGTTAGTGGTTACTGACGTGTGGTTCCGGGACATCGAACCGGAAGAGATACGGCAGTATTGGCAATCCGGTGAGCCCTGCGACAAGGCTGGAAGCTATGCGATTCAGGGGATTGGCGGAAAGTTTGTCCGGCGGATCGAAGGCAGCTACCACGCTGTGGTTGGCCTGCCACTGTGTGAAACAGAAGCGCTGATAAAAGAATTCTGAAAAAATTAGCCGAGGGAAACCATGGGTGCTGAGTTACTGATTAACGTCACCCCTACTGAAACGCGTGTTGCCATGATTGAAGGTGGAAGCCTTCAGGAAATCCATGTGGAGAGAGAGGCAAAGCGCGGTATCGTCGGGAATATCTACAAAGGAAAAGTAAGCCGTGTCCTGCCGGGCATGCAGGCTGCGTTCGTTGATATCGGCCTGGAAAAAGCCGCTTTCCTGCACGCCTCTGACATTGTTCCGCACACCGAATGTGTTGCTGAAAGTGAAAAACAGCAGTTCAAGGTTCGTGATATTTCTGAACTGGTTCGCCAAGGGCAGGATCTGGTTGTCCAGGTGGTTAAAGATCCGCTTGGTACCAAAGGTGCCCGTCTGACAACTGATATCACACTCCCTTCACGTTACCTGGTGTTTATGCCGGGAGCCAGTCACGTAGCGTTTCCCAGCGTATCGAGAGTGAAGAAGAGCGCGAACGCCTGAAAAACACCGTCTCAGAATATTGTGATGAGCTGGGTGGTTTTATTATCCGTACCGCTGCCGAAGGTGCCAGTGACGTGGAAATGCGCCAGGATGCGGAATTTCTCAAGCGCCTGTGGCGTAAAGTGATTGAGCGTCGTGACCGCTATTCCTCCAAATCCATGCTGTACGGGGAGTTGGGCCTGGCACCGCGAATCCTGCGTGATTTTGTCGGCACTGAGATTGAGCTTATCAAGGTCGACTCGCGACTGACTTTCGAAAAGTTGCAGGAGTTTACCTCTGAGTTTGTGCCGGAACTGACAGACAAGCTGGAATACTACAGCGGCAATATGCCTATCTTCGATCTCTACGATGTGGAGAACGAAATCCAACGGTCAATGGATCGAAAGGTTGAGCTCAAATCCGGTGGCTACCTGATCATCGACCAGACCGAGGCGATGACCACCATTGATATCAATACCGGTGCGTTTGTCGGCCGTCGCAACCTGGAAGAAACGATTTTCAACACCAATGTTGAGGCGACCCAGGCCATTGCACGTCAACTCCGGCTGCGTAACCTCGGCGGTATCATTATCATCGACTTTATCGACATGGGGTCTGATGAACACCGTCGCCGGGTGCTGCACCTTCTGGAGCAGGCACTGGAAAAAGACCGGGTAAAAACCAACATCAACGGCTTTACGCAACTGGGCCTTGTGGAGATGACCCGCAAGCGTACCCGCGAAAGTCTGGAACATATCCTGTGTGGGCAGTGTCCAACCTGTAAAGGGCGCGGTACGGTCAAGACAGTTGAAACCGTCTGCTATGAGATCCTCCGTGAGATCACCCGGGTCAACCGTGCCTATGATGCCGACAAGTTTGTCGTTTATGCCTCTCCAACCGTGGTTGAGGCACTGCAAGGCGAAGAATCCCATGCCGTTGCAGAGCTGGAAGTCTTTATCGGCAAGCAAGTGGTTATCAATCAGGAGCCCCTGTATACCCAGGAACAGTTTGACGTGGTAATGATGTAGCACGCCGTTGTATAAACGAATCTCAGTCCATATAGTCAGGGCTATTTTATGGCTATGTATCAGTTTACTGGTAATTATTGCCCTGGCTCTGACCGGGCTGAGAGTGTTGCTGCCCAGCCTCGACAACTATCACAGTCAGATTGAAACCTACCTGAGCCGTGAAACCGGGTTTAACCTGGATTTCACGGGCATCAAAGGCCGCTGGAGAAACAGCGGCCCCGTTATTACACTGCAAAACCTGGTGGTCAGCGACCCGGTTGAAGGGGACTCCCCGGTTGCCCGGATTGAATCCTCCCGCGTGGAGCTGGATCTTCTGCAAAGTGTGCTCCAACTGGAGCCGGTGCTTTCAGATCTTTCTATTTCCGGACTGTATGTAGATACCACTCAGTTTATACCTGCACCTTCGGCTGAAACGCCGCCGGTAAGCACTCAACCCAGTTAAAACCGGCCATGGCAGCCACCCGGCTGGAAAACCTCTTTTTATCCACCCTCAGTCATTTTTCCCTGAAGAATTCGACCGTCAGGATGCTCGCGCCATCCGGTGAGATCCGTACCATCGACATCCGGGCGCTCAAATGGAAAAACAGCGGTGCCCGGCACCAGGCGCAAGGTGTATTGAGCCTTCGCGGTACCAGCTTCAACGCGCTGACAGTGCAGGCCGATTTTCTCTCCGTCCGTGGACTCAAAGATGCTGACGGGCGTATTTATGTCGATGCAAAAGACATCTCTGTCCGTCCCTGGCTAGAGAAGAACCTCTCTACCCGGCATGAAATTGAAAAAGGCCGGGTTTCGTTTGAGGCATGGTTAAAGATTAAAGCCGGGCAACTGGCATCTGCCCAGTTGAACCTCAGTGACAGCTATCTTGAATGGCAGCACCAGAAACAGAAACAAACCGTGGCGATAAAGGGCGGCACACTGTTGTTGACCCCAAAGGGTGAAAAGCACTTGCGCCTTGATACCAATGCCCTGTTGCTGGAAACCAACGGAGTAGCCTGGCCGGCACTTGACGTTCATGCCCTCTGGCAGCCAGAAAGCTGGAAGCTGAATATCAGTGAGCTGTCGGTTCCCAGCCTTCGCCCCCTAGTCAGCCTGCTTGATGCTGATGGGAAGGTCGAGCGTATTGTAAAAGCACTGAACCCTCAGGGCTGATTAAAGACATCCGCGTTGCCGGAGCGGGCGAGGCTCTTCCTGCCTATTCGTTCCGCCTGGAAAAAGGGGGCTTTAATCACTGGAGTTACCTGCCAGAAGCCCACAAGCTCAATGCTGACATTGCCGGGCAGGGACTAAAAGGCCATGCAACATTTACCATGCAGGATGATGAACTCCCTTACGGTGAGTTTTTCCAGGCGCCGCTGCCGGTCAAAAAGGGCGAAGTCAGCGCTTACTGGCTGGGTAATGATAAGGGGTGGCACCTCTGGGCTGACAAGGTTCATGTGGTTTCTCCGGATCTTGTTGTCGACGGCGCATTCCGGCTGGATATGCCTGACGGGGAGTCGCCGCTCCTCGCAATTTACGGTGACATCGATATTCAGCATGCCGGGCAAACCTGGCGTTATCTGCCAACGCTGGCGCTGGGTCAGGAACTAACCGACTACCTTTCTGCCGCTATCCAGGGCGGAAAGGCCACTGGAGCCAAATTGCTGTGGTACGGCGAACTCGATGATTTTCCTTACAACGACAACAGCGGTGTCTTCCAGGCTTGGGTGCCGCTTAGGAAAACCAAGTTCAGTTTTGACACCGCCTGGCCTCCGCTGACCAACACAGATCTTGATCTGCTGTTTGATGGAGAGGCGATGTTCATCAACGCCAGCCGGGTTGATCTTATGGATATATCCAATGGCGTGGTAACCGGCCAGATTAACCGTCTGTCTGACGACGGCAACCTGCTGCTCGATGTGAAAGCGAAAGCGGACGGTGAGGCAGTACGTGATTACATGCTGCTACGCCTTTAGTGGATTCCGTTGGGGCTGCGCTTACCCATGTGCAGGTGCAAAACCAGGTATCGTCCCACTTCAAACTGACTATACCGCTGAGTGGTGCAGATGTTGATGCGCGCGGTACAGTGCAGTTCAAGGGCAACACTATCAACGTTGAGGCACCGAGCCTCACCCTCAAGAATGTCAGGGGAACCCTGGATTTCCGGAATGATATTCTCAGTGCCGGAGACCTGAGCGGCACGCTCTGGGACCAGGCGGTGAATTTCGGATTTACCGGTGAGAGTGAAACAAGCGGTTACCTGGTTGACCTCAACATGGACGGTAACTGGGATGCCAACAAACTAAAGGCCGCTATTGGTTTGCCTAATGCCGGAGAGGTTGAAGGCAGGGCACCTTGGCAACTTGATGTCGGGTTGTCACTGAAAGATGTCGGTTTCCATTACCAGGCCAGGCTGGATGCGTCCCTTGATGCCATTTCATCGTCACTGCCCGCACCGCTTGGCAAGCCTGCCGGGGTAAAAGCCCAGGGCGTGGTAGAAGTCCGGGGGGATGGCGAGCAGCTGGTGGGCGAAGCGCACCTTCTTGATACCACTTATCAGGTGGATGTGTCGCTGGTTCCGGAAATTCCGGTTATCGAAGCAAGCCGGTTGCAGTTAGGTGGTGGCGAGCCGCCAACCACGGCACTGACCGGGCATTCGGTCACTATCGAAGAAAACATTTTTAATGCGGACGACTGGATGTCGTTTTTCCGGAAACACCAGTCCCATAAAAACGCGGTGACGCTGGATACCTCAAAAATGCCCGCTCTGCCTGAGCCCACCCGGGTGAATGTTAAATCCGATACTCTGAGGCTGGCAGGGTTGGACTGGCACAATGTGTCGCTGGCAGCCCGGGAGAAAAACGATGGCTGGCATGTGCTCGCAGGCAGTGAAGAGATAAACGGTCAGGCTCACTGGCACCCGGGTTCACTGCTTACGGTAAGCCTGGAAAGTCTTTATCTCAATGTGCCGGAAGAAAAAGACAAACCGCATAATAGTGAAAACGCTCAGCCGTTCACAGCCCGGCTCAGTCCGGAAAACCGGGCGATTTTTGACGCCATCCCTGCGACCGACCTGCATATCAACGACATGTGGCTGCAAGGGTACCGGCTTGGCCGTGTTGTCGCCCGATTGCAAAAAGATAAAGATATTCTTGATTTGGAAGAGCTGACCGTTGGCAGTGGTGATACCCGCGCCAGATGAAGGGCTACTGGGAGGTATTGCCGGGCGAAACCTCAAAAACCGTATTAAACTTTGATATTAAAGGGAAGAATAGCAGTGACCTGATGGGGCGCTTCGGGGTGACAGGTGGTATTCAGGAGGCTGCATTCTCAACCCGAGGGTCATTGCGTTACGACGGCGTGCCCTGGCAACCGGTGCTGACAAGCCTTAACGGCAGCCTTGCCTCCGAACTCAACAAAGGTTACGTGAGCGGTGTAGGTGGTGCAGGTAAGCTGCTTGGCCTTTTCAGCCTCAGTTCCATCGTGCGAAAAATGCAGCTCGATTTCTCCGGCGTGTTTGAAGACGGACTGGCGTTTGATGAAATTGTCGCTAAAGGTCGGATAGAAAACGGTATCTTCATCAGCGAAGATATCCATATGGATGCCCTGGCAGGCAAGATGACCATCAAAGGTGAAGTGGATCTTGCTGATAACCAGGTAAACGCCGGTGTGGTTTTCGTCCCGGATTTGATGTCGGGTATCCCGGTTTTAACCGCGTTTGCGGTCACTCCGCAAACCGCTTTGTATGTGTTGGCTATCACAACGGTGATTTCACCGGTGGTTGATGCCTTCACACAAATCCATTATCAGGTAACTGGCCCAATTGATGCGCCCGAAGTGAAGGAAGTCTCGCGGCGCAAAGCAGAAGTCACCTTGTCGGAGCAGGATGCCAAGCGCCTGCGCCGGGAGGGCAAAAACAAGGAGTAGTGCGCGATGACAAAAATGGGAGTTGTACAGCTTAATTCCGGTGCGGATCCGGTTCAGAACTTTGTCGATCTGTCCGCCCGGGTACGAACCCTCCATCAACAAGGTGCACGCCTGGTGCTGACACCAGAAAACAGCCTGGTATTTGGCAGCAAGGAAGATTACCTCCAGCACGCCGAAGTGCTTGGGCACGGACCGTGGCAACAGAAGTTTTCAGAGCTCGCTTATGAGCTCGGAATCTGGCTTGTGATCGGGTCATTCCCTATCCGCAATGACAACACAGGCTCGTTGTTCTCTACCTGTCTGGTTTACGACGCTGCCGGTCATCTGCGTGGTTCCTACGACAAACTCCATATGTTTGATGTTGATATCGCCGATCAGCACAAAAGCTACCGAGAGTCGGATACGTTTCGGGGTGGTGAGCGTATCTCGGTGGTGGATTCCCCGTTCGGCACCTTGGGCCTGTCCATCTGCTACGATGTCCGCTTCCCGCCACTTTACAATGCCCTTGCCGATGAAGGTTCGCAGATAATTGTCGTGCCCGCCGCCTTTACCAAGGTAACCGGCCAGGCACATTGGGAGGTCTTGCTCCGAGCGCGCGCCATTGAAACCCAGTGCTGGATCCTTGCCGCCGCCCAGACAGGCAGCCACACTCATAACCGGGAAACCTGGGGCCATTCGATGATCATTGACCCTTGGGGCCAGGTGGTATGCCGTTTGGGTGAGCAACCCGGTGGTCTGGTCGCCAACGTTGATCTCGGTGTGGAAGATGCAATCCGCGATAAGATGCCGGTTTCACGTCATGCGAGGCTGACGACAACGCTCAAAGTCGTATAATGGCTGCAGAATCTCCAGCAACCAGAGCGCGGTGAATGAATTTAGAACTAGTAGAACAGAGTATGCTGCTCCAAAACGGAGTCAGCAGGGATAAGCTCGAGCAGACCCTGGCCCACCTGGCTGACCGCCAAATTGACTATGGGATATTTTCTTCCAGTCATGCTGGCATGAAACCCTGGTGCTGGAAGACAGCATTATCAAAGACGGTTCATTCAACATCGACCGAGGTGTTGGTGTCCGGGCCGTCAGTGGTGAAAAAACCGGGTTTGCCTACTCGGATCAAATCAACGCTGATGCTCTGTGGCAAAGCGCCACCGCCGCACGCGGTATTGCCCCTAAAGGTGGGAATGGCAAAGTCAGTGCTTTCCTGTCAGCCAGTTATCCGGAAATCTATGCGCCTTGCGATCCGCTGAGCTCATTGAGCAAAGAAGATAAAATCGCTCTGCTGAAAGAAATCGATGCCTATATTCGTGCGAAAGAGCCTCGGGTAAAAGAAGTGTCTGTCAGCATCACCGGCTTGTATGAGCAGGTGCTGGTGGCGGCAACCGATGGCACGTTCGCTGCGGATGTGCGCCCGCTGGTGCGCCTGTCAGTCAGTGTATTGGCTGAGCAAGACGGCCGCCGTGAGCGAGGCAGTGCCGGTGGCGGTGGCCGCTATGGCTACGAACAGTTCCTGGTTGAGCAGGACGGCAAAACGGTAGCGCTCCACTTTGCGGATGAAGCGGTGCGTCAGGCGCTGGTTAACCTTCGCGCCGAGGCTGCCCCGGCCGGTACCATGCCGGTTGTGCTGGGAGCAGGCTGGCCGGGAGTTTTACTCCATGAAGCGCTGGGCCATGGTCTTGAGGGTGATTTCAACCGTAAGGAATCCTCAGTCTTTACCGGGCAGATTGGCCAGCAGGTGACGTCACCGCTTTGCACTATCGTTGATGACGGTACGCTGGCAGGTCGCCGTGGCTCCCTGAACATTGACGATGAAGGCGTACCGGGCCAGTACAATGTACTGATTGAAAACGGTGTGCTGAAAGGCTACATGCAGGACAAGCTCAATGCCCGCCTTATGGGAGTCGCCCCAACCGGTAACGGTCGACGTGAGTCTTACGCCCACCTGCCTATGCCGCGTATGACCAATACCTATATGCTGCCGGGAGAGCATACACCGGAGCAGATCATTGCCACTGTAGAGAAGGGCATTTACGCGCCTAACTTTGGTGGCGGCCAGGTCGATATTACCTCCGGCAAGTTCGTGTTCTCTGCATCAGAAGCCTACCTGATTGAAGACGGTAAGGTGACCACGCCAATTAAAGGGGCAACCTTAATCGGCAGCGGCATTGAAGCGATGCAGCAGGTTTCCATGGTCGGTAATGATCTGGAAATCGACCGGGGTGTCGGTGTGTGTGGCAAGGCCGGACAGAGTGTGCCGGTGGGTGTTGGCCAGCCTACCTGAAAATCGACGCCATTACCGTGGGCGGGACTCAGTAAGTTTCTGCTATTTTCTGGGCTACAAATACAAAAAAACCGGGGATTTCCCCGGTTTTTGAGTTTGTAGCAATGAACGAAAATCAGTTTTCGTTTTCCATTTCCGCTTTCAGGATCTGGAAAATTTCACGGTAAGCCTTTGGTGGCTTGTTACCCGCTTTTTCCTTTGCCGCCTGACGGGAAAGGGTGCGCAGGCGCTGGCGATCAGCATTTGGGTAAAGATTCAGGGCGTCATTGATCGCCTTGTCACCTTCTTCCACAATGCGGTCACGCAGCACTTCCAGCTTTTGCAGGGCAATGGTTGCCTGGGCATGTTTGTTGCGCAGTTTGTCCAGTGCAGCCTGAATTGGCTCTGGGTCACGGTTGCGCATCAGTTTGCCGATAAATTGCAACTGGCGGCGACGCGCCTCGTTTTTAAAACGCTGGGCGTCTTTAATCGCAGTGCGCAGGTCGTCGTCGAGAGGAAATTTCTCCAATACTGCCGGTTTCAGTTCAACCAGCTCTTCGCCCAAATCCTGCAGGGCGGTCATATCGCGCTTCATCTCGGATTTGGTAACCCAGATGATTTCCTCTTCTTCTTCCCAAGGCTCACGCTTGTTCTTACGGCTCATAGTGGCGCTCTCAGCTTCTGGTTTTGCAATGGCGCAGATTTTAGCATAAACCTGAGCGTTTCATGTGCTGTTGTATATCACAGACAAATACGATGAAAACATTTGCATGGCTACATTTAGCCGGGGCAGTGTTATCCTTAATGCAGACTAAGACTTAGAGACTTAACAGTAAGTGACGGTATGGATCTCAAACAGCGTGTAGCCGTGCAGCAGCAAGAGCTGGAAGCGGCGGTTAGCCGGGCATTGGAACTGGCAGCGAAGAAAGCAGATGCCGCAGAAGTGGCAATTACCAAATCTACCGGCCTCAGCGTTTCCACCCGCATGGGTGAAGTGGAAAATGTGGAGTTCAACAGTGATGGTGCTTTGGGTATCACAGTATACCGGGGCCAGCGCAAGGGCAGTGCATCGACCACTGATCTCAGTGAGAAAGCCATTACCCAGACTGTTGAAGCCGCGCTGGATATTGCGCGCTACACCTCAGAAGATCCTTTCGCCGGCCCGGCACCCAAAGAGCTGATGGCTTTTGAGTACCCGGATCTCGATCTGTTCCACCCGGATGAGCCTGATCCGGACTACGCCGCCGAGCAGGCGATTGCTGCTGAAAAGGCCGCGCTGGAGTACGACAGCCGAATCAGAAACAGTGACGGTGCCGGTTATGACAGCCATTACGGTGTGCGTGTCTACGGCAACAGCACGGTATGCTCGGCAGCTATGCATCAAGCCGACACAGCATCAGTTGTAGCGTAATTGCGGAAACAGATGCCGGTATGGAGCGCGATTACAGCTATACGCTGGGCCGTGACAAAGCTGATATGTGGACACCGGAAAAGGTGGGGGCAGAAGCTGCCCGCCGGACGCTGAGCCGGATGGATCCGCAAAGGCTGGATACCCGCGAAGCCCCGGTGTTATTCCTTGCTGATGTGGCAACCGGTTTGTTCGGCCATCTGGTGATGGGTATCAGTGGGGGCAACCTCTACCGCAAATCCTCATTCCTGCTCGATAAACTCGGTGAGCGTATCCTGCCGGAATGGCTCAATATCAGTGAGCACCCGCACCTGAAAAAAGGCCTCGCCAGTACACCTTTTGACAGTGAAGGTGTCTTTACCCGTGATATGCAGATTATTGAAAATGGCGTATTGCAGACCTATTTGCTGCCTTCCTATGCAGCGCGCAAAATGGATATGACGCCGACCGGTCACGCTGGTGGAATTCACAACTGGCAGGTGCAAAACACCGGTCAGGACTTTGATACCCTGCTTTCCCAGATGGATCGCGGCTTGATTGTCACCGAGCTGATGGGACAGGGTGTGAATACCGTAACCGGTGACTACTCCCGTGGTGCGGCCGGTTTCTGGGTTGAGAACGGTAAAATTCAGTTCCCGGTCAGTGAGATAACCATTGCCGGTAACCTGGCAGATATGTACCAGCAGATAGTCGCCGTGGGTACGGACACAGAGCTTCGCAGCCAGATCCAGACCGGTTCCGTCCTGATTGAAAAAATGAAGATTGCCGGTCAGTAACAAGGCGGGTTTGACAAGAAAAAAAGCGGATGACGAATCATCCGCTTTTTTGTATCTGGTTTTCTTTCCCCAACGCCATGCTTAGTTGATAAGCAAGGTCGCAAGGCCAAGGAACACCGAAAGGCCGACAACGTCAGTCACGGTTGTCAGTGCCATACCACCGGCCAGCGCCGGGTCAATCTTGAGTTTTTTCAGGACAATCGGAATAGATACCCCGGCAATACCGGCAACAATCAGGTTGGTCAGCATGGCTGCGGCAATAATTCCGCCAAGCATCCAATTGCCTTTCCAGATCACCACGACGCCGCCGATAATCAGCGCCCAGAGTAAACCATTCAGCACGCCGACGGCGGCCTCTTTGGCAAGCAGCCAGCGGGTGTTGGAATCACCGATATGGCCAACGGCCAGACCACGGATAACCAGCGCGACGGTCTGATTCCCTGCCACACCACCCATAGAAGGTACGATGGTCATCAGAACCGCGATGGCAGCCATTTTGTCCAGCGTACCCTCAAACATGTTTGAAACAGAAGCGGCAGCGAGGGCAGCCAGGACATTGGCACCGAGCCAGATACTGCGTCGGCGGGCAGATTTCACGACCGGCGCAAAGGTGTCTTCCTCATCATCCATACCGGCCATACTCATCATGGAGTGCTCGGCATCCTCACGGATGATGTCTACCACGTCATCAATGGTGATACGGCCTACCAGACGATTACTCTCGTCTACAACCGGCGCAGAAACCCAGTCACGACGTTCGAACAGATTGGCGACTTCACTTTCATCCATCGCGACCGGAATCGGTTCGTCTGCTTCTTCCATCACTTCGGCCACTTCGGTGTCCGGCTGGGAAGTAAGGAGGATGGTCAGGGGCAGGTAACCGATAAGCACGCCGTTTTCATCGATAACGTAAAGGGAGTCGGTGGCTTCCGGAAGCTCAGCCTTCATGCGCAGGTAGCGCAGCACCACATCGATAGTGACGTCTTCCCGGATAGTGATGAAGTCGGTATTCATGATACCGCCGGCAGTTTCTTCCGGGTAGGAAAGGGCTTGTTCTACCCGGGTTCGGTCCGCTTCATCCATCTGCTGGAGAACATCCTGGGAGACGTTTTCCGGGAGGTTACGCAGCAGGTAGACCACGTCATCGGTGTCCATACCTTCGGTCGCTGCCGCAACCTCTTCGGCATCCATTTGCGCCATGATGCCGTCTTTAACGTCTTCCGAGAGGTCTTCAAGGATCTCACCGTGAAGTTCCGGGTCGGTCAGTTGCCAGAGTACCTGACGGCCTTTGGGTGGTGACGCTTCAAGAAGGTGTGCGATGTCTTCCGGTTCCATCTCCTGCAGAATACGGCGGACACGGACAAACATCCCGTTTTCGAGGCTTTGCTGACTTCCTGTAGCGTTTGGTGGGTTAGATCCTGGTCGATATTTTCTGCCATGCGACCTGGCCTCTTAATTAGTCATGCGCAATGGCATGAATTTTAACGTAAACGGCGGCGTCTGTCGCAGCGCATTTACTCAACCTCTGTTTTTAGTACCAGAGATCTTAGCTGCGGGGCAGTTACAGGCAGAAATGAAATCAGTTTTCTTCGTCAAATCCAGCTTCGATCAATGCTGATACGGCCTCAAGCGCTTCGGCGGCGTCATGGCCTTCAGCGCTCACGGTGATTTCCTGTCCCTGGGATGATTCCAGCATCAAAAGCCCCATTACGCCGTCTGCGGTGGCAGATTTTCCTTTGTTGCTGATGGTGATGACGGATTCAAAACTTTGGGCCAGCTCAACCAGTTTTATGGCTGCCCGGGCATGCAGCCCGAGACGGTTACGGATAAAAATCTGTTTGGCGACTACGTTCAAAGGCCTAACTCCAGAGTACGGTGACGGACTTGTACCTGATGCCCCTTGGCCCGGAAATAGTCATGAAGCAACTGGGCGATATATACCGAGCGGTGTTGTCCGCCGGTGCAGCCAATGGCGATGGTCAGGTAAGCGCGGTTATTGGTTTCCAGTGAAGGGAGCCAATATTCAAAGAAATGGGTCAGCTGGCTGATCAGTTGGCCGACTTCCGGCTGTGACGCCAGGAAAACTTTTACTGGTTCATCCAGCCGGTTTGTGGCCGAAGTGTCGGATCCCAGTGAGGGTTGGGTAAAAACCGGACGTCGTAAACGTAATCAGCATCAGTCGGCAAGCCATGCTTGAAGCCGAATGATTCAAATACCATCACCAATTCCCGGCTTTTACGTCCCAATACCCTGGCTCGGATGGTTTCGCTGAGGTCGTGAACCGAGAGAATGGAGGTATCCAATACCAGATCCGCATTTTCCTTGATCGGGGAGAGCAGGACAGCTTCCTGTTGCACCGCCTGTTCAAGGCTAAGCTGGTTGCGGGAGAGAGGATGCAGACGGCGAGTTTCACTGAAACGGCGAATCAGTTCTTTGTTGTCTGCGTCAAGATAGATGATGTCAGTATCAATCTCTTTTGGCAGTCTGGACAGGGTCAGGGAAATTTCCTGGGGATCGGCTGGCATATTGCGGATATCAATGCTGACAGCAATTTTTTCGGTCTCTTTTCGCTGGCCGGCAATAAAAGCGGGCAATAAATCGACCGGCAGGTTATCAACGCAGTAATAACCGAGATCCTCAAGGACACGCAGGGCGACAGATTTGCCGGATCCTGAGCGGCCGCTGATTATTTTTAACATCATTATGTTGTATTCCCTGACTCGGGCTTCAGTGCTCTTTTGTGTGTAACCAACAGAGTAATTATAACTGCCTATTGCAAGAGCAATTTGAATTTACTGAGTCATAATTTCAAACAGTTCCTGATCAGAGCCGGCATTTCTCAGCCTCTTAAGTACCTGCTTGTCACTGAGCTTTTCTGCCATCAGTGAGAGGGTTTTCAGGTGTTCCTTACATTGCTCATCAGGGACTAACAGGGCAAACAGCAAATCTACCGGCTGGTTGTCGATGGCATCGAACTGAATGGGTTCAGCGCACTGGATCAGCACAGCAACGGCTTTATCAATCTGGCTGCTTCTCCCGTGGGGAATAGCGATACCGTTTCCGATACCCGTACTGCCGACTTTTTCCCGGCTTAACAGGCTCTCAAACAGTTTTTTAGGGGACTGATCAAGCGTTTGGGCTGCAACCTCGCTAATGATTTCAAGGGCGCGTTTTTTACTTGAGCACTGGACTGCACTCTTGGTGCAGTCCGGCTTCAATACGTCTGAAAGTTGCATGATTAGTGATGGTTAAGTTTATCTTTATGTTTGTTGAGCTGCCTTGCCAGTTTATCAACCAGTTTATCAATGGCGGCGTACATGTCTTCGGAATCAGCGCGGGCGTGCACTTCACCGGCGTTTACATGCAGGGTGGCTTCTGCAATGTGATTGAGTTTCTCGACGTTGAGGACGATATGGACATTATTTATATGGTCAAAGAAGCGACGTAGCTTCTCGACCTTGGCGGTGACATATTCCCGAAGTGAATCGGTAATTTCCACATGATGTCCGCTCAGGTTAATTTGCATAAACACCTTCCTCCTGTTGTTGCGCCGTCAGATGAGACGCTTTCGCTGGTTGGATGGAGCAATGCCCAAAGACTCACGGTACTTCGCGATTGTCCGTCTGGCTACCTGAATTCCTTGTTCTGCCAACATGGCCGCAATCTTGCTGTCGCTGAGCGGCTTTTTCGGGTTTTCTGCGGCGACAAGTTTCTTCACCAAGGCGCGAATAGCGGTCGAAGAACACTCTCCTCCATTGTCCGTGCTGACGTGGCTTGAGAAGAAGTATTTCAACTCAAAGATGCCACGCGGGGTGTGCATATACTTCTGGGTGGTGACGCGAGAAATGGTGGATTCGTGCATATCCACATCCATTGCCACGTCATTGAGAACCATAGGTTTCATGGCCTCTTCACCGTACTCAAAAAAGTCACGCTGGTGCTCGACGATACAGCGAGCCACTTTGAGCAGTGTATCGTTGCGGCTTTCCAGGCTCTTAATCAGCCACTTCGCTTCCTGAAGGTGGCTGCGGATAAACTGGCTGTCTGACGGGTTGCGTGCACTGCGGGACAGTGAGGCGTACTGCTCATTCACTTTCAGTCTTGGCACGCTGTCCGGGTTAATTGATACCAGCCATTTGCCCCGGTCTTTGAACACCAGTACATCCGGCACCACATACTCAGCCTCATTTGTCACGATGAGGTTACCCGGACGAGGCTCAAGCCCGTGGATCAATTTCATTACCGCCGTAAGCTCTTCTTCTTTGAGCTTAGTATTTTTCATCAATTGGCGGTAGTCGCGGTTGGCGAGAAGATCCATGTGTTCATTGAGGATGGTGCGGGCTTCGGTAAGCCATGGGGTGTCCTGGGCGTAGGCGGCGAGTTGGATCAGCAGGCATTCCTTGAGGTTTCGGGAAGCCACACCTAAAGGGTCAAATTGCTGAACCCGTTTAAGGACGGCTTCCACCTCGTCGAGCTCTACCTCGTCATTTCCGAGGCTTTCAAGGATGTCGTCGGCTGAACAGGTGAGGTAGCCTTTGTCGTCTACGGCATCAATGATAGCCGTGGCAATGGCGAGGTCGGTTTCTGTAAACGGTGTAAGCTGTACCTGCCACATCAGGTAGTCATACAGGGTTTGAGTGGTTTCCCCCTGGTAAACCGGGAGATCATCATCAATGACAATGCCAGTGCTGCCGGTGTTGGCGCTGTATACGTCATCCCAGCTGGCGTCTACGGGAAGATCGTCCGGCATTTCGTTACTGCTCAGTGCGTCGGATGTTTCCCGAGTGTCGGCACTGAGCGGTTCAAAGTCGTCGTTTCCTTCCTGTTCTGAGGGACTGTCTGCAAGGGATTTTTCGCTGTCGTTTTCCTGTACGCGATCGGCTTCCTCTTCGAAAGACTCATCCTGATCAAGTAGCGGATTGGACTCCAGTGCAGCTTGAATTTCCTGTTGCAAATCGAGCGTAGAAAGCTGCAGCAAGCGAATGGCTTGCTGAAGCTGCGGGGTCATTGCAAGTTGTTGTCCCAGCTTTAACTGAAGCGAGGGTTTCATTCTGTAGTTGTACCTTGCATGCCACTTTACTAGTGGCCCTTGTTATCATTTTGTCTGAACCGAGTGTTTTGTAGGCTACATCAAAGAGCGCTTCTGTAACTATAGCCTGAACTGGTCACCCAGGTAGACGCGTTTCACGTGCTCATCGTTCAGAATCTCATCCGGCGAACCATGAGCAATCATTTTTCCTTGGCTGACAATGTAAGCGTGCTCACACACGTCCAGAGTTTCGCGGACATTGTGGTCCGTTATCAATACTCCCAGACCTCTGTCACGCAGGTGCTCAATAATCTTTTTGATATCGATCACAGAGATAGGGTCAACACCCGCAAAGGGTTCATCCAACAAGATGAACTTGGGGTTGGCAGCCAGTGCCCGGGCAATTTCCACCCGGCGGCGTTCACCACCAGATAATGCCATACCCTTGCTGTTACGTATGTGCTGAATATTAAACTCTTCGAGCAAGTCTTCCGCTTTGTCCTGTCGCTGCTCACGTGTGAGATCGCGGCGGGTCTGCAAAACGGCCATCAGGTTGTCGTATACCGACAGGCGACGGAAGATTGAAGCCTCCTGAGGCAGATAGCCGATACCCATGCGGGCGCGGTTGTGCATCGGCTGAATGCTGATGTCGTTGTCATCGATAGTGATGGTGCCTCATCACGGGCAACCAGGCCGACGATCATGTAGAAAGACGTGGTTTTACCTGCACCGTTAGGTCCCAGCAGGCCAACAATCTCACCTGACTTTACGCGCAGGCTGACGTCTGACACTACCTTGCGTCCCTTGTAGCTTTTAGCCAGGTTTTTTGCGGTTAGAACGGCCATATATCTCTGTTAGTTGTTGGTCTGGTTAGGCTGCAAAATCGTAGTTACGCGATCTTTCTTGTTGGCGCTTTTTGCGCTCAGTTTCTGCGTTTTGATGTTGTATGTGATCAACTGGCCTTCCACGCGGTTACCTGACTGGAGCAGAACAGCTTTGCGTTCCATTTCCAGAAATTGTTTGCCCACGTCGTAACGCAGTGACTCGGCTTCACCATCAATTTTTTTTCCGTCATCCAGCACCTGGGAGAAAGTGGCCGGCTTGCCCGTGGCAATCATGACTTCCTGCCCTTCTTTTCCTTTCGGGCGAACAACAACCAGTTTGTCCGCATTGATCTTAATTGAACCCTGGGTCAGCCGAACATCACCTGCAAAAATGACGGTGTTGTCGTTCAAATCCAGGTTCTGGGTGTCTGAATCGATATAAATGGGTTGCTGTTGATCCGTGCTCAGTGCATAGCTGAGTGGTGACACCGCCAGTGCAAAGGCGGCGACAAAGAATGCGGTCAGCGATTTATTCTTCAGGAACTTCATATCTGCCTTTTACTTGATCAAAGAGTTCTACGGTGTGGTTGCCATAGTTGCCTTTCATGCGTTGACCGCGAATCAAGGCCATTTTGCCCACTATCGTGGTTTCATCATCAGACCAGAAATCATGGGACTTCAGTTCCAATGTGGCAGACTCGGTAGAAATAGTGTCAACCGTGCTTTGAGGTAACAGGTTAAAGATTCTCACCTTCCCTGTCATCTCCAGAACTTGTTTACCACGTAAAATCGCGGAATTGGAAATGATACGCCACTCTGGTTCGCCGTTCTCACCGTAAAGCAGCAATACGGGCTTGGTGAAGTGGGTTTCATCGATTTTTGCAAAATATTCCAGGAAGCTTGAGGTGACATCGTAGCTGATTTTCCCATCGGGATTGAACATCGCGCTCTTGATGCCCTCTGCGCTGAACAGGGCTTTTTCACTGTCTGGGGCAACCTGTACATCCGTTGACTGGTAAAAATTTTGCACGAGATACCAGCCAGCATAACCGGTAATGGCCAGAAGCAAGATTATTCCCAGGCGTTGCAACGTCATATGCTCAGGCCTTTGTGTGTATCCAGTTCACCACGAGCTTCCAGAATCAGGTCGCAAATTTCGCGTACAGCGCCGTATCCACCCGGAATATGGGTAACATAGTCTGCTCGCTTGGCAAGGAGAGGGTGGCCGTCATTTACGCAAACGGACAACCCCACGTGTTGCATTACCGCCCAGTCAATCAAATCATCTCCGATATAGGCTGTATGGGTTGCATCAATATTGAGTTTGCCAGCCAGATCGCGGTACGCCGTTTCCTTGTCGTCCTGCCCCTGGTAAATGTGTTTTACCCCAAGGGCTTTCATGCGCTGCTCAACAATATGTGAGCGGCGGCCGGTGATAACGGCAATTTCTACGCCGGCATTCATCAACGCCTTTACACCGTAACCGTCGCGGGTATGGAATGCTTTCAGCTCTTCGCCGTCGTTACCCATGTAGATCCGGCCGTCAGAGAAAACGCCATCCACATCGCAGATGAGCAGTTTAATGCCGGCAGCGCGGGAAAAAATCGCAGCGTCAACGGGGCCATATAGTGTTTCTGTTTGTTCTGTGGTCATTACATTACCCCGGCTTTTAGCAGGTCGTGCATGTTAAGGGCGCCAACCAGTCGGTCGCCATCTTTTACCAACAGTCCATTGATCTTGCGGTCTTCCATCATTTTAAGGCCTTCTGCGGCCAGCATGTCAGCCTGCGCTGTCACAGGGTTTGCGGACATCACTTCCCCGATCGAGGTTTGGTGGATGTCGATACGCTGGTCAAGCAGACGGCGCAGGTCACCATCAGTGAAAATACCGGCCAGTGAACCATCATTATCAACAACGGCAGTCATGCCAAGGCCCTTTTCGGTGACTTCCATCAGCGCGTCCCGGACTGTCGCCTCTTTGGAAATCAGGGGCAGGGCGTCGCCGGTGTGCATTACATCAGACACGCGCATCAAAAGTTTACGGCCTAGTGCGCCACCAGGGTGTGACAGGGCAAAATCGTCAGCCGTGAACCCGCGAGCCTGCAGAAGGGAAACGGCCAGCGCGTCACCCATGACGAGGGTGGCGGTTGTGCTGGAAGTAGGGGCAAGGCCGAGCGGGCAAGCTTCGCGCGGTACCTTAATACACAAGTGATACTGTGCCAGGCGGCCCATGGTTGATGCCGGGTTGCCTGTCATTGCAATAAAGTCGATACCCAGACGCTTGATAACCGGTAACAACGTGAGAATTTCCCCAGCTTCACCGGAGTTGGATATACCCAGCACCACGTCTTCTTTGGATATCATTCCCAGGTCTCCATGGCTGGCTTCACCCGGGTGAACAAAGAACGAGGGAGTGCCGGTACTTGCAAGCGTTGCAGCAATCTTGTTACCGATATGGCCGGATTTGCCCATCCCCATCACGACAACCTTGCCTTTGCAATGGAAAATGCGCTGGCAGGCGGCAAGGAAGCCCTCATCAATATACTGGTCGAGCTGGCTGATTGCCTGCTGCTCGGTAGCAATCACATCCAATGCGGCAGAACGGAAATCAAAATCAGACATGGTGCTTCCTTTAAGCTGAAACATTGAGGAAGAGGTAGCCTGGTAGGCCAAGAAGCAGCAGAGCAGGACAAGCCCTTCAACCCGGTTAATACGTCGGTTCTTGCCAAGGCAGAACACCAGCAGCAGAACAGATACAGCCAGCATCACGTAGTAGTCCCGGTGCATAGCGAGAGGGCTGACATCTGACGGGTTCAGAAGGCCGGGAAGTCCCATTACCGCAAGGATATTGAAGACGTTGGAGCCGATAATGTTACCCACCGCCATATCATCTTCGCCCTTCAGTACACCGGCGACAGAGGCGGCTAATTCCGGAAGGCTGGTGCCTACCGCAATGATGGTAAGGCCGATAACCAGGTCGCTCATGCCGAAGTATTTGGCAATGGTCACCGCAGAGCCGACGACCATATCTGCGGACCACAGCAGAATCAAAAGACCCACTATGACCCAGAACACCGCTTTGCCGTTGCCGACACCCTGCGGGATTTCAGCATCATGCTCTTCAATCAGGGGCTCTTCACCGGGCTTGGCATCGCGGCTGATCTTCAGCATGGCGAGCAGGAAGATGATGAACAGCCCCATCAACAGGACCCCTTCCATAAAGCCCAGGTGATTGTCCCACAACAGGAAGCCGGCAATCAGTGTGACACCAAGCATAAGGGGGAGTTCCCGGCGAAGCACGCCAGAGCTGATGCTAAGGGGCTGGATAATAGCGGTAAGGCCGAGAATCAAGGCAATGTTAGAAATATTGGAGCCGATAACGTTCCCAACGGCGGTGTCGGTTTTTCCTGCGAGGGCCGCTGTCGCTGAGACCATCATTTCGGGTGCGGAGGAACCCATCGCAAGAATAGTCATACCGATTACCAGCGGTGAAATTCCATAGTTGCGGGCAATCGCGGCTGCACCGAAAACCAGTCGGTCTGCACTCCAGACGAGCAAGGCCAAGCCGATCACCAGCAGAGCTGAGGCTTCTAACATTGTATTTCCTGTTACAAAGATTGCGTAGATATTTGGGGGGCAATTCTGACGGTAATTGGGCTAAAAGTGAAGGAAAAGCCGCGACTATGGCGCGGCTTTGAGAGGTGTCAACGCAGGATCAGTGCATCAGCTTCCAGGTCTTGTAACCGCCGGTGAGGTTACGCGCCTTATATCCCATTTGGGTCAGAATGCGGTGAGCAACATGACCCCTCAGGCCAACCTGACAAACAATCAGGATCTCCTTATCTTTTGGCAATTCAGCCACCCTGCTGCGAATTTCATCAACAGGAACTGAAACGCTCCCTTCTACGAAACCGAGTCGCTCCCTTTCCCCGACAGTACGAACGTCCACAACAAACTGGTTTGGCCCGGCGGTGTCAATGTCTTCCGGATAACAGATATCTGTATCGCCGCGCAGCCAGTTTGCAGCGACAAAGCCGGCAAGGTTA
The DNA here is from genome assembly GCA_001310455.1 of Photobacterium sp. JCM 19050. Lineage (GTDB taxonomy): Bacteria > Pseudomonadota > Gammaproteobacteria > Enterobacterales > Vibrionaceae > Parasalinivibrio. The sequence goes on along the minus strand of BAXG01000022.1, from coordinate 8,801 downwards.
ACCACATCCTTGGCTGAACCGTACGGCGGTGCGTAGGTAAGCTCCAGGTGTTCGAGGTCAAACACGGTGAGGTTTCCACGCTGGGCTGTGGCAATCACATCAATACGCTTGTCTACTCCGTCTTTGCCGACTGCCTGAGCACCGAGTATATGTCCTTCAGCATCAAACAGCAGTTTCATGGAAACGGGTGTCGCTCCCGGGAAATACCCTGCATGGTTGTTTGGGTGTACATAAATTTTGCGGTATTCGCGGCCCAATTGTTTCAGGCGTTTTTCGTTTAGGCCGGTACTGGCGATCGTCTGGTCGAAAACGCGGCAAACAGCGGTTCCCTGAGTATGTCGGTAGGTTTTTTCATCACCGAGCATGTTATCGGCTGCGATACGACCCTGGCGGTTAGCCGGGCCTGCCAGTGGAATCAGGCTCGGCTCACCGGTAATAAAACAGGTTTCCTCTACCGCATCACCAACCGCATAGATATCCGGGTCACTGGTTTGCATACGTTCATTGACGGCGATACCACCCAATGCGCCGAGCTGCAAACCGGCATCTACCGCGAGGCGGGTTTCCGGTTTAACGCCGATGGCACTGATTACCAGTCCGGTTTTCAACACATCACCGGTACTGAGGTTCAGCAGCAGGCCACCTTCCGTTTGCTCAATGGCATTTACTGCTGTGTTGAGTCGAAGGTCAACGCCGTTGTCCCTTAACGCCTGGTGCAGTGGCTCTGCCATTTCAGGGTCAACCGGTGTCATCACCTGAGGGGCCATTTCCACCAGTGCGGTTTCAATCCCGCGGTGGCGGAAAGCTTCCGCCATTTCCAGACCGATAAAGCCGCCACCGATAACTGTGGCGTGGCTTACACCGTTAACACCGGCAAGGATGCGATCCATATCAGGGATATTGCGAAGCTGGAACACCCCAGGAAGGGTAAAGCCCGGAACCGGTGGAACCACAGGTGCGGCCCCGGGGCTTAACAGCAGTTTATCATAAGTGAGTTCGTACTCACTTTGGTCGGCCTGGCGCTTGATGCGCAGGCTTTTTTCCTGGCGGTCGATATGAATGACTTCTTCCATAACCCGGACATCGACGTTAAATCTGCGTTTGAAGCTTTCGGGAGTCTGCAGCAGCAGATCAGTGCGAGAAGGTATCTCTCCCGAAATATGATAGGGAAGACCGCAGTTTGCGAATGAAACAAATTCGCCGCGTTCTAACATGATAATTTCAGCAGACTCGCTCATTCTGCGTGCTCGGGCTGCAGCAGACGCACCTCCGGCAACGCCTCCGATAATGACTATACGTGACATGGCTCACCTCGCGATAAAGTTTAATCTAATTTAGTTAAATCTAATTTTTATTGCAAGAGTAATAATTGACCGTATTTTTACCGACCTGACGGCGAGTTTCTTGTATTGCTAAAAGGCAAACTCTATCATCAGGGGTTTGGTAACAGTGTGAAAACAATACCGTATCACCCGTGGGAGAACGTATTTACTTGGGTATGACTGAACAAAACCTGGTTGAGATTCGCGAAATGAGCTTTGCCCGGGGTGATCGGAAAATTTTTGACCGAGTCAGCCTGACAGTACCCAAAGGCAAAGTCACGGCGATAATGGGCCCATCTGGTATCGGCAAAACGACATTGCTGAGGTTAATCGGTGGCCAGATTGAACCGGATGAAGGTGACGTCCTTTTTGCCGGTGAAAACATTCCGTCCCTGTCACGCAGCCGTCTGTATCAGCTGCGTAAGCGCATGAGCATGCTGTTCCAGTCCGGCGCACTGTTTACGGATATGAACGTTTTCGACAATGTTGCCTTCCCTATCCGTGAGCACACTAAACTTCCTGAATCCATCATCCGTACCATGGTGCTGCTGAAGCTTGAAGCTGTTGGCCTGAGAGGCGCATCAGAATTGATGCCCAGCGAGCTGTCCGGCGGTATGGCGCGGCGTGCGGCTCTGGCGCGTGCCATTGCCCTTGATCCCGATCTTATCATGTACGATGAGCCTTTTGTCGGGCAGGATCCGGTAACCATGGGGATTCTGGTTGAGTTGATCCGTAACCTGAATCAGGCTCTGGGGCTGACGTCAGTGGTGGTATCACACGATGTGCCGGAAGTGATGAGCATTGCTGATCATGTCTATCTGCTGGCCGAAGGCCGGGTGATCGCCAGTGGCACTCCCGATGAGCTGCGTGCGAATGCTGATCCCCGGGTCAGGCAGTTTCTTACCGGGTTGGCAGATGGTCCCGCCCCCTTCCGCTACCCATCCATGGATATCCGTCAGGAGCTGTTTTCATGATGACCGATTTTATTTCCCGTATCGGCAGCAACAGCCTGGACATGGTGCGAACCATGGGAAAGGCAACCCTGATGCTGTTCGGGGCGCTGGTCGGAAAGCCGCAACCCCGAAAAATGTTCCCGCTGCTGGTGACTCAGCTCTACTCAGTGGGTGTGCGCTCACTGGCGATTATTGTGGTGTCCGGTCTGTTTATCGGCATGGTGCTGAGTCTTCAGGGTTACCTTGTACTCTCTGATTTCGGCGCAGAGACCAGCTTGGCAGATGGTGGCGTTGTCGCTGCTTCGGGAACTGGGGCCGGTGGTTACCGCATTGCTTTTTGCCGGGCGGGCCGGCTCTGCGCTGACGGCGGAGATTGGCCTGATGAAGCCACTGAGCAACTGTCCAGCATGGAAATGATGGCTGTTGACCCGCTTCGCCGTGTGATTGCGCCACGTTTCTGGGCCGGGGTTATTTCCATGCCGTTGCTTGCCATTATCTTTATGGTGGTGGGTATCTGGGGTGGGCAACTGGTAGGTGTCGACTGGAAGGGGATTGACTACGGCAGCTATTGGTCCGTGATGCAATCTTCCATTGAGCTTGGCTACGATATCGGCAATTCCATGGTAAAGAGCATCGTATTTGCCTTTACGGTCACCTGGATTTCGCTGTTTAACGGTTACAACTGTATCCCGACGTCTGAAGGGATCAGCCGCGCGACAACTAACACTGTGGTGCACTCTTCGCTTGCGGTGTTGGGTCTGGATTTTGTTCTTACTGCACTTATGTTTGGAAATTAACCATGCAGAAAACAAGGAAAATTGAATTTTGGGTAGGGGCATTTGTCCTGTCTGCGATTGCCGCACTGCTGGTACTGGTATTCAAAGTCGCGGATGTCACAAGCATCGGTAACGGCGAGACTTATCGTCTTTATGCCAGTTCGACAACATTGGCGGGCTCAAAGTGAGGTCTCCGGTAAAGGTCGGGGGCGTTGTTGTCGGCCAGGTGTCTGAGATTAACCTTACCTCCCCGGACTACATCCCGGAAGTGACCCTGCAAATCAACAGTGAATTCGGGCATTTCCCGGAAACCAGCTCGGCCGCTATCCTGACATCAGGCCTGCTTGGCGAGCAGTATATCGGTATCCGTCCCGGCTTTATGGATGACGGTATTGAAGAGCTCAAGGACGGTGACCTGATTGAAGATACCCGTTCGGCGATGGTGCTGGAAGATATGATTGGCCAGTTCCTTTACAGTGTCGGCGACAAAGAGTGAGGATGAAATGATTAAATTGTTCAAGCACCTTGTTCTTGCATCATGCCTGCTGATAACCGGTTTGGCATCAGCAGCCACGGTGACCGTAGATCGCAGCAACCCTTATACATTGATGAACGAAGTGGCAAAGGTTGCTTTCAACCGCATCAAGAGTGAACAAGTCGCGCTTCAAGCTGACCCGGAGCAACTGCGCGTCGTCGTGGAAGAAGAGCTTCTGCCCTATGTGAACGTTAAATACGCTGCATACAAAGTGCTGGGTCGTAACCTGCGCGGTTCAACCGAAGGCGAGCGTGAGATCTTCCTGAAAGCTTTCAAAGATTATCTGGTGGCTTCTTACGCGCAGGTGCTGACCCAATATACCGACCAGAAGCTGGAGATTGAGAAGCCAAAAGCCATCGATTCAAAGCGAAAAGTAGTTGCTGTCGGCGTAGATATACTGGATGCTACGCGCCCAACAATTCACCTGGACTTCAAGCTGCGTAAAAACAGCAAAACCGGTGAATGGTATGCGTTTGATATGGTTGCCGAAGGTGTCAGCTTGCTGGATACCAAGCAGAGTGAATGGAGCGGTGAGCTGGCGAAAAAAGGCATTATTTCTGTCGCCAAACAGCTTGAAGCTCTGGCACAGCAACCCCTTAAAACTGAGGCTCCAAAGTGAGTGCACAGCAACAGCCTGTAAGGTGTGAAACCGTGGCTGGCAGCCGGTACGCATTAACCGGGGTGCTTGATCGTGAAACAGTACCGGCATTCTGGTCTGAAAGGGATAACTGGCTGCCGAAAGAAGCTGAGTTTACCTTTGTCTTGTCCGGGCTTGAGCGCATAGACTCAGCCGGGATGGCGATGTTACTCCATATCAGACAATATGCCGATGAACAAAAATATCAGCTGATTTGGGCCGATGTACCTGATCAACTGAATACATTGCTTAAACTTAGCAATGTGGACACGCTCTTTTACCAAGGATGACCAGAACAACGAGGGGGTTCTGTGGAAGTAAATGAAATTAAAGCCTTGCTTGAGCAGGCACTCGAACTGGACGAAGTACATGTGAAAGGCGACGGCAGTCATTTTGAAGTGATTGTGGTTGGCGCACTTTTCGATGGTATGAGCCGGGTTAAGAAACAACAGGCGATTTATGGCCCTCTGATGGAACACATTCAGAGTAATGCCATTCATGCGCTGTCAATTAAGGCATATACGCCGGAAGAGTGGGCGCGGGATAAGAAGCTTATCCAGCCACTCTAAGAGGAACACAATGCACAAATTTCGAATTCAGGGTAACGGTCCCCTTCGTGGTGAAGTGGAAATTTCCGGTGCCAAAAATGCGGCTTTGCCGATCCTGTTTGCTTCGTTGCTTGCCGAAGAACCTGTAGAAGTTGCCAACGTACCGAAATTGCGCGACATCGATACCACCATGGAGCTGTTGGAGCGCCTGGGTGCCAAGGTTGAGCGTAACGGTTCCGTCCATGTGGATGCCAGCTCAGTTAACGAGTTTTGTGCGCCTTACGATCTGGTGAAAACCATGCGTGCCTCTATCTGGGCACTGGGTCCCCTTGTTGCTCGTTTCGGCCAGGGACAGGTTTCCTTGCCGGGTGGCTGCGCAATTGGTGCTCGCCCTGTGGATCTGCACATTCACGGGTTGGAACAGCTTGGCGCGACCATTGTCCTGGAAGAAGGTTATGTAAAAGCCTCAGTAGATGGCCGCCTGAAAGGTGCGCATATCGTGATGGACAAAGTCAGCGTCGGTGCGACAGTGACAATCATGAGTGCGGCAACACTGGCAGAGGGCACAACGGTTATTGAGAACGCAGCCCGTGAGCCGGAAATTGTCGATACAGCAGACTTCCTGAATGCCTGGGTGCGAAAATCACCGGTGCCGGCAGCGATAAAATTACTATCGAAGGCGTGGAGCGTCTGGGTGGTGGTTATCACAGTGTTGTTGCCGACCGCATTGAAACCGGCACGTTCCTTGTCGCAGCTGCAGTATCTGGCGGTGATATCACTTGTCGTAACACCAAGCCTGAATTGCTTGAAGCGGTACTTGCCAAGCTCGAAGAAGCCGGTGCCGGGGTAGAAACCGGTGAAGACTGGATTCGGGTTGACATGACTGGCCGCGAACTAAAAGCGGTAAATGTGCGCACTGCGCCGCACCCGGGTTTCCCGACTGATATGCAGGCGCAGTTTACCTTGCTGAACCTGGTCGCCAAAGGGACCGGAATTATCACTGAGACAATCTTTGAAAACCGCTTCATGCATGTACCCGAATTGCAGCGTATGGGTGCACACGCGGAAATCGAAGGTAATACTGTCATCTGTCAGGATTGCGACGGCTTCAGCGGCGCCCAGGTAATGGCAACTGACCTTCGCGCATCGGCCAGTTTGGTTATCGCCGGTTGTATTGCCAAAGGCGAAACGATCGTTGACCGTATTTATCATATCGACCGCGGTTATGACCGTATCGAAGATAAACTCAGCAAACTGGGTGCAGATATCACTCGTTTCAGAGACTGAGTATCTGCCGGACAGAAAAAACGCCACCTTTTCAGGTGGCGTTTTTGATCGTGATTCGAAGCATTTCAACGGTGTCAGTCGCGGCTTTGTTCCGGCTCTTCCCCGACAGTAAGCGGAAGGCTAAGTGGTTCACCGTTTCGGATTACTTTCACCTGGATCTCTTTGCCCGGGCGCAGGTCGGCCACAATATCAAAGGCGTTACGCACGCCGCTTACAGGTTTACCATCAATCGCAATAAGCACATCGTTTACCCGAAGTCCGGCTTTATGTGCCGGGCCGTTGGGATCCATACCCATTACCACAATCCCCTGCACATGCTGCACATCAAGAAGGCGCGCCATGACCGGGTTGATGTCCCGGCCGTCAATGCCGATATATCCGCGTATTACCCGGCCATCAGCGATAATCTTGTTCATCATCCTAAGCGCAACCTTATAAGGAATTGCAAAGGAAATACCGTAGGTTTCCAGTGAAGTGGCCTGCTGGAAGGATGCGGTGTTGATGCCGACGAGGACGCCCAGTGTATTCACCAGGCGCCACCGGAATTACCCTGGTTGATGGCAGCATCCGTCTGGAGGAAGTCTCCCGGACCATTAATACTGATGCCGCTCCGGCCGGTGGCAGAGATAATACCAAACGTGGTAGTTTGCCCAAGGTTGTAGGGGTTACCTATTGCCATAACCACATCGCCAACCTCTGGCGTGTATTCCTGATTTTGAGGAATAACTGGCAGGTTATCGGCTTCAATTTTTAGTACGGCAATATCTGAGCGCCGGTCAGAGCCGACAAGTTGCGCGGTGAAAATTCGCCCATCCTGAAGGGCAACGATGACCTGGTCTGCGCGGGAGATGACATGGAAGTTGGTAAGGATGTACCCCTTGCTGCTCATGATAACCCCAGAGCCCAGTCCCTCTGGGTTGAGCTGAAGGCGGTCTTCGCCGCTGTACCGGCGGGTGTAGATATTCACCACGGCAGGTGATGCACGCCGGACAGCTTCGTTATAAGACAGGGGCTGTTCCTGGGTGAGGGCGCTGAGTGAGATTGACGGGTCTGTCATGCTAAAGCGCAGGGCTGGGAAAATGGCTAACAGCAACACTGCTGTTAACAGCCCCAGTAATATTGAACGCCCTATAAATGCAAACATGCTTTCCTCTCACTCAGACGGACCAATGCCCGCATCGGTGTACAAGAATAGCATTGAAAATGCGTGAAAAATAGCAAAGGGAAGTGAGGTGGCTTGGGTATATAGGGACCGGACTTATCCGGCCCTTGAGGGGATTGTCTTAGCGGATTACCAGGTACTGTGAGGAATTGTCCCGGACAATATTCAGTGCCAATACGTTTGGTTTTTTCTCCAGCAGTTTGCGGAGGTCGCCGAGGTTGGATACCCGGAAGCGGTTGAGGCCGACAATAACATCGCCTTCCTGCAAGCCGTACTGGGATGCCTTGGAGTTTTCCTCTACCCGGCTGACTCTTACGCCTTTACCGTTAGGGTTGTTTTCAAGTTCAGCGCCGGCAAGGGCTTCGTGCAGCATGTCCGCTTTGGCTTTGGCGAGGCTGGCTTCTTCCAGAACAACGCTCATTTCTTTTTTGTCACCGTCACGCATAATGCCCAGTGTCACTTCCTTTCCGGCACCGATGGTGGCGATCTTCGCGCGTAATTCGCCAAAAGAGCGGATTGGTTTGTCATTGACAGAGACGATTATGTCACCGGCTTTGATGCCGCCTTTGTCTGCCGCGGAGTCAGGAACCACCTGGCTGACAAATGCACCGTGGTTGGTTTCATAGCCAAAGGCTTCTGCAAGTTCAGCAGTCAGTTCCCCGCCTTTAACACCTAACATACCGCGTTTTACCTGGCCGTATTCAATAATCTGTTCGGTCAGGTTTTTCGCCATGTTCGACGGAATGGCAAAGCCGATACCCACGTTACCGCCGTTAGGGCCGAGGATTGCGGTATTGATACCGATAAGCTCACCGTTGAGGTTTACCAGAGCTCCGCCGGAGTTACCGCTGTTGATGGCGGCGTCGGTCTGGATGAAATTCTCAAAGTTCTCTAGGTTCAGGCCGGTACGGCCAAGTGCCGAGATAATACCGGATGTGACTGTCTGACCAAGGCCAAAAGGGTTTCCGATGGCAACGGTAAAGTCGCCGACCCGGAGTTTGTCTGAGTCAGCAATCTTAATTTCAGTCAGGTTTTTAGCATCGGTAAGCTTGAGAAGCGCCACATCTGACATGGCGTCGCTGCCAATCAGTTCCGCATCGTACTCGCGGCCGTCATGGAGTTGAACGCGAATTTTGTCAGCCCCATTGATGACGTGGTGGTTGGTGATGACATATCCCTTTCCAGCATCAATGATGACACCAGAGCCGAGACCACGGAACGGACGTTCCTGTAGCTGTTCAGTCGGGAAATCAGGACCGAAAAAGAACCGGAAAGAGTCAGGCAGACGCTGTTTGGAAACCTGTTTGCCTTCGACAGAAATACTTACGACTGCCGGAGAGACTTTTTCCAGCATAGGTGCAAGGCTTGGCAAAGTCTGACCGTTAACAGTATTCGGAATGGCAGCAGTCGCCGCAGGTGGGTTGGCGATGGCCGCGCTGACACCCAGAGCGATAATACTCAGCGTGAGCAGTGACTTTTTCATCATACTTATTGACTCCAGTGGACCATAACAGTGAACCATTGTTGTTGGTACCCTTTGCAGCAGTGCCACAAAGGTATATACCCAAACCACCTCAAGGT
>BAXG01000021.1 GCA_001310455.1 Photobacterium sp. JCM 19050 | reverse complement strand
CGGTGCGCCCATTTCTGTGTCAAATACCTTTGAAAGGGAACAGCCATTCCTTCAGGTATTTTCCTTGAATTGAACGCACTGAAATCACTCTGAATGACGCACCTTGAGGTGGTTTGGGTATATATACATCAGTGTGATTGGAAGCAGATAAAGCGGGGCAAATAAAAAAGCAGCTTGGGTTGAGAAGCCCGAAGCTGCTTTGGGTTGGGTGTCCGGTTGAGAAATCAGGCCAGTGCCATGGCCAGCAGGGAGATAGGGTGCAAGGTTTCGAGACCGGTATTCTCTTCTATCTGCCATTTACAGGCTTCACAATCGGTCACAGCAAAATCAGCATTGGATGATTTGATTTGCTTGAACAGCTTTTCACCAATACTGACGGAAGTTTCGTAATTTTCGGTTTTAAATCCGTATGTTCCGGCCAAGCCGCAGCACTGGTTATCCAGTACGACAACCTCAACCCCTGGAATCATCCGCAGCAATTCAATCGAATATAGCGCACCTCCGGCTTTGTCCAGGTGGCACGGTGTGTGGTAGACGATCTTGAGGTTAAGTGGCTTCATTCTTTTCGGCATGTCGCCATTCATAAACGCCTTTAACAGGAAACGGGTGGCGTACTGAATTTTCTCTGCAACTTTACCATTGTCCACCTTTAGGACATTGGGGTATTCCTCTTTCAATGTCAGCGCACAACTGGATGAGGTGGAGAGTATTGGTGCATCGTATCTGTCGACTGCTGCTTCGAGGTTACGCAGGTTAAACTCGGCGTTAGCTTTCGCTTTTTTGTGGAAACCGTTGGCAATCAGTGGAACACCACAGCATTTTTCCCGCTCAAGTAACTGAACCCCAAAGCCCATGGCGTTCATGACCTTCACAAAATCCTTGCCCTGTTGCGGATGGTTGTAATTGACAAAACAGCCGTGAAAATAGTTTACCTGTCTTGGGTACAGTCCTGGCTGGTGCAGTTTTGCTTGTACCAGCGGCGGAAAGTACCGTGTGAGTATTTGGGTAAATCTTTGTGCTGGTGAACACCAATGGTTTTGTGCATCAGCTTTTTCACCGGTCCCAGTGAGGTGGCGGTATTAACCAACGGGGCAACCGGAGATGACAGCGAGCCCATCAGGTCAGTGTGGCTGAGTACGAAATCCCGCATCAGTTTGATACCGGGTTTCTTTTTTCCGTGCTCTGCGCGGGCAACTGCTATCAGGTCGCTGACATTAACACCTGACGGACAGGCGGTTTCACACCGCTTGCAGTTGGTGCACATGCTGAGAGCATCATCATAAAACTCCGGGCTTTTGATACGAAGTCGCTCGCCATCCGGGCCACACTGTTTTGGCCCCGGATAGGCAGGGTTAGCTTTGGCTACCGGGCAGTAAACAGTACATACCGTGCACTTAATACATTGGTCAAAGCTGGTATCACGGGATACGCCGGCTTGAAGGGTTTCATCTGCGTGTTTCACGGGGTCGATAATCGGGCTCATGCCGGTTCTCCCTGCAGTACTCTTGCACTGTCTTGTTGTTGGTTTTGTTGGCGGTGTTGGAACTGCGCAATCATATTTTCTGCGGCACTGAAACCGGTGGAGATGGCAACGCCTCCGCCACAACCGTCTGCAATTGGGTCGTAGCCGGCAAGTATGGCACCGCCGCAATACAGGTTTTCTACCGGGTTACCGTTTCGTACTGCCCGGAATGCACCATCTGTTTTCACACCGAAACGCATGAATGGTTGGCCGGTGCCGGTGACAAAGGCTTTCTGAAGCCAGTTTTCCCGGTCGGCTTCGGCGTCGATGTCCAGGTTGAAAACCGGCTCACTGATAGTATCTTTCGTTGCAACAAGCCCCTTACTGAAGAAACTGCCGGTGCCATGGAAATAACTGTCAGCCGTTAACGGAAAATCCTCGTGGTGACGGGTATAAATCCGGCGGAGACGGATGTCGTCAAATTCTCCCCAAAGTACATCATCCCCGGCGAGCAAAGTGCCACCAAGATGCTGGTAAGCATTTCTCAGGGACTCCTCGATGCGGATACCCATCAGAGATGGCGGCATGGTGGCAACCTCACAGAGCTTGTAGCCGGTCATGCCTTCCAGAAGGCGCAGTGTTGCAAGGCCATCGCCATTTCCAAATGCAGACGGCAGGACAACCAGTTCTGCATCTCCGGCTTTTTGTAACAATAATCGGGCAAATCGCTGCAGAACCAATTCATCTTTCATCTGCCGGGCAATGTCGATTGAGCGCATTTCACAATGGCGATGCTGCCATTTAGTGATCTCTGAAATTGCGATAGAAGCCGTACTGATACGGACACCTTTCATCAGTGGGTGGCGGCCAAGGTTATCGGCGGCAATTTTGGGCTGAAAATCCCGGAATCCTTCAATGGCGACAAGGGCAATCTTTGAATAGGGTTGTTCGCCGTGGGCGTTCCATTGCGTTACGGAAGGCTGTGACAACCAGGTGGGACGCAACGTTCCCATTGCTGTGAGGCGAAGGTGGTTAGAGTCCTGTCCTGAAAGGGGGACGCCTTGTTCTTTCATTAAGGATGCGAACCAGCGAAGGGAACTACGAACCTTTTCCGTGCCTAACGTGCTGTAAGGATGGTGGAAGCCCTGTTGACCTAACGCTTGGATCCCTTCAAAAGGATCACTGACGTGGGTACCGTCCGGTAGCTGGCTCAATACATCAATTGAGCCTGATGAAAAGTGCAGCGCACTGTGACCCAGTGTGACAAGAGCCGTTTTCATGCCCGCTTCCTGGCAGCGAATGGCACAGCTCAATCCTGCGAGACCGCCACCGATGATAATGCTGTCATACTTCATGGGTGGTCTCCTTTGCAGTCTCAGGGGCGGCTGCCGGGATGTCATCTAACCCCATCAGGCCCTGGTAAATCCATTGTGTAAATTCACTTTCGCGCAACGCATCGCCCCAGGCGATAGGCGGATGCCTTTCCAACGCTCCTCCAGGAAGTGGTTGAGAAGGTGGCTGGCACCGTTACCGTCAGTTTTTCCGTACTCCGCGAAAAGTCCGGCCGCACGGTACGAACAGAGTTCACCCTGACAAGGCCCCATACCAACCGGGTACGGCGGCGAAGGTCTACCAGGTTATCAACGTGAAGTTCGTTAAGGGCATATTCAATTTCCCCACAGGTCACCATTTCGCATTCGCAGATAATTGACTGGCTGCGCGCATCTTCTTTGAGGAATTTTTCAGCACGTTCTCCGTGGCGGTAAATCGCAGATTGGTACACCGGCTTTGCCAGGCTGGCGGTACGTTTAACCGGTTTTTCTTCCTCAGAGCCGGGCAGCGGTTTGGTATGGGTTGAACAGGAGACACTGTTGCCGAGCTTTTTCGCCAGCAGATCAGTGGTCCACTCCGCCATCATCCGGTAGGTCATCAGCTTGCCACCAGTAATGGTGACAAAGCCTTTCATACCGTCACGCTCTTCATGGTCGAGCAGAACAATCCCGCGGCTGATATTTCGTCCGCTGGTATCGCCGTCTACAGCGACCAAAGGCCTGACGCCGGCATACGCCCGGAGGATCCGGGTGTTGGCCATTATAGGGGCGAGTTTGGCCCCTTCTTCCAGCAGCACGTCAACCTCATGAGGGGTGACTTCGAGGTTATCAATCTGGTCGTATTCAATGCGCTCAGAGGTTGTGCCGATAAGGGAAATGGTGTCGCCGGGAACGAGAATATCGGCATCTGCCGGTTTGCGGCAGCGGTTGATCACCATATTGTTGATTCGGTAATCGAGGATTAACAAAGAACCTTTTGCCGGGAACATCCGGACACCCAGGTCGGCATATTGGCAAATTTGCTGTCCCCAGATTCCGGCAGCGTTCACCACGATATTGGCGATTATTTCAAAAATCTGGTGAGTGAGCGTGTTGATGCAACGCACTCCCGTGACTGTGTCACCGGTGCGGATCAGGTCAATCACTTCCGTGTGGGTAAAGAGACGTGCACCGTGTTCAACGGCGTCAAGTACATTGGATGAAGCCAGCCGGAAGGGGTCGAGCGTACCGTCAGGTACGCGAACCGCACCAATAAGTGATGGGTTACAATTAGGTTCCGCAGCGAGTGCTTGAGCCGGCGTCATTCGCTCAACATCAATATCTGCTGAGCGGCAGGCGGCAAGGAAGGTTTCCTGGAATGCCAGATCGTCCTCGGGCAACGTGATAAACAGGCCGCCAGTGTTTTCAACACAGTGACGGGCAACACGCTTGAGAATCCGGTTTTCCTGAATACATTCCCGCGCGGATTCCTGGTCTGTTACGGCATAGCGGGCTCCGGAGTGAAGCAGGCCATGGTTACGGCCGGTTGTACCGGAAGCCAAATCATCCCGCTCAATCAGAATACAGCGGATGCCACGCAGCGCACAATCGCGCATTATGCCGGTCCCGGTTGCTCCACCGCCTATAATTACCACGTCTGTTTCATGGCGTGCCATATGGGTTCGTTGCATCATCATTCGCTCACTTCATCCCCTGAAGAAACCCTTCAGTCGGTAAGGTCTACGGCGGATAATGCCACTGATTGACTATTCGCGTGGTGATCGAACGCTCAAAATGAGCGAACGAAAGAGAAAAGGAACTGTTTGACTACAAAATGCGCAAAACAGTACGCCTGACAAACATTTGAAATGATGCAGGCGTAAGTTAGGTTATTTTAATGAAACTTACGGAAACATGGGAGGCTCGCCAGTTATTCAGCAGGCACTTCCGCTGGCTGATTCGCCTTTTCAATGGTGGGTTGAGAGAGGTTTCTTTTTTCGAAATCGAACTTTTCACCTTGCATCATATAGACAGAACGATCGCGGCCATCGGCTTTCGCCTTATACAGAGCATGATCTGCCCGCTCAATTAACGCAGAGAGATCTTCGTCGCCGGTATGGGTTGCAACACCAATGGATACGGTAATTGATACTTGGTTAGGTTCGTCATCGACTGTGATATCGGTACGTCGGACCACGGACAGAATACGGATCGCAACCTGCTGAGCAACCCGGGCATCGCACCCCGGAAGAAACACGACAAATTCTTCACCGCCAAAGCGGCCGAAGATATCACTCTTGCGGAAATCCGCCTGTAAGGTTCGGGTAAATGTCTGCAGAACGATATCTCCGCAAGCATGCCCCCATTTATCATTAATGCGTTTGAATTTATCAAGATCCAGCAACAACACTGAAAACGGTATTCCTTTGCTCTGGCAGCGATACAGCGCTTTGTCAGCAAGCTGGAGCAGCATTCGGCGATTGTAGACGCCGGTGAGTGGGTCAAGTGTTGCCTGACGATAGAGGCGAAGAATCATATGCAATTGCGAGAGTTGTGACCAGATGACGATAACTGAGAGCACAGTCTGCAGCCAGTAGGCCGACAGCTTGTCCGGAGACAAAAGATTTCCGCCCCTGTATTCCACCGCCAGGTGAGAGATTGCGGTAATGGCCATGAGTGCCAGGCTTTCCACTGCACTCAGGGGGAAAATGGTCAGCATGACCACATGGATAATAGGAAGAAGGGCGTAAGCTGTTTCAAAGCTTACACTGTTATCCGGGGCTGCCAGCAACAGATTGGATGAAACGTAAAACAGGTTTACACATACAACCAACAAAAACAGGCAGAACCGCGCCTGTTCAAGGCCGCTTTGCCTTTTGCAGTACCAGCCAATGCTGAACAACGCAGCAGCAAGGATAACCCTTTCAACAATAAGTGAGCGCAGGAGCGTGTTTTCCGATACCAGCAGAATGTCTAATGGAATCCACAATAAGACTAACAATGCCCAACCATAACAGATGTTTGAAGTACGGCTGCGGATGTAACCGGCACGGGTCGTCCTGAAGCTGTTCGCGTGATGCTTACCACTCCACAACTCGCCCAAAATTAAGCGGTATACGTCCAAGTAGTGCTTAGTCCTCTCCGTGAGGGAAACCATTTTGTCTCCTGACAATGCTCGTTTTTTCTTTTTTATTTATCGTCCATTCAAGTGATGTTGATCCCAAGAATGTTTACTGGGCTAATCATTACACATTTGCTGCGTTTGGTAACAATCGAGTGGAAAGAGTGTGAGCTGTACCAAAGACCTATGCATGTATATGTGTTCCATCGCTAAAGTAACGAGATATTGAAGTGATAAGTTGTTTTTTATCAATAAATTAAACTGATAGCCATGATTTTAGTAATGATAATTAGTTGCGTTTGTAAAGTATGATTTAATAGTCATTTTGCTTTTAATGGTATGAAAAATGTTACAGCTGAAAGTGTTGTAGCCAGATATGTCTTCTCGTTTTTAACTGATTTTTTAACCACTAACTTTTGGGTTTATATCCCATATGGGTATATAATCAGCGCCTCTTTTGTTTCGCCAAATTTAGATAAATACAGATATGATTAATGCGATTTCAGCTGTGGTGGCTTCAGGGCTTATGGGCGCCCAGTTGGTTTTGACTCTTGTTTTGTTGCGTGGGGAAATCTGTCCCGGGCAACGTGGCCGAATTCACAAAGTTCTCTGGGGATTGGTATTTGCGTGGCTGGTCATTGTGCCACTTGATGTCTGGTCTTTGCTGCCATTTGTTACCCTAGCCGGTTTTGCCGTTATGGCCAAAACAGGTAAAACGCGAGAAAAGGGGCCTTTGCCACTGCTTTATTTGTCGAATGCGCTTGCGGTGTTGGTCTGGATTATCGGTGCGGCGCAGGGCGCCTTACTGGAGGTAATAGCCCAAGTATTTACGACAGGACTGGTGGGGGCGGCGATATCGCACCTTGCACTGGTGCAGGCCCGCTCGAGGTTGCAGGCATTTCACCGGATCTTACCTGTCGTTGGGCTGGTGTCAGCCATTGGCCTTATGCTGACGATGTTGGCTGCGGCACTTGCAATACCAGAAGCGCAATTGGAAAGCGAAGCTGGCCGGGTAGGAATGATGTCAGGTTTATTGTTGGCTGGCGTGGCATGTTGGGTGGTACACCTGGTTACGCAGAAGCCGGCTCAAAAAGTGTTGGTAGCTGCTGCGCTTACCTGTATCAGTTTCTCCAGCGTGATGGTCGGCGCATTTATTTGATCGGATCTGAGCGCTAAAAAGATAAGTGGGAGTGGAAAACCGCTCTCACTTTTTCCAACAATTATCTCATTTCTTATGCTCTTCGTTGTCTACACTTCCCTTGATACCTGTTTGGGGAGAAGCAATGATGGCCACACATGACATTTCCCGCCTTGATGATGCAATCGTATACGGCATTTTGAATGAAAAACTCCGGCTAGAATGCGATGGCATTGAAGCGTTGTCTGCGCACATGGACCTGGACCAGAACGAGCTCGAAGAGCGTATGAACAACATGGGGTGTTACTACGACCCCTTGAGTAATCAGTTCCGATTTAAATAGCGCAAAGACACCCTTTTCATACCCATTGAATGAGGCTTTCCGGCTGGAAAGCCTCATTCAGTTTTCATCAGGGTTATTGGTTTCACGTTAAGCGTCAGGTTGTTTATTGCCTGAATATGGGCTGATGTTTATTGTATAACCACACCTGCACCTTGAGGTGGTCTGTATATTGTTGTGTGGATTTTCATCAAATCAGGAAGATTGCTATGCCTAAATTTGTCATTGCTTACTTTGGGGGCGAGCGCTTCATCGCCGGAAGAAGGAAAGCGTCACTTCGAAAAATACCGAAAGTGGTTGTTCTCGCTTGGTGAGGTTGTCATCAGCCCGGCTAACCCGCTCAAAAACACTCATACGCTGTTACCCGACGGTTCTGTCTCTCAAGGGAGTTCTGTTGCTATGTCCGGCTATACCATCGTTCAAGCCCCGGATATTGAAAAGGCATTGGAGATGACAAAAGCGTGCCCCTTTTTGGATGTGGGTGGAACGCTTGAAGTCTCTGAGTTGGTAGAGATGAATATGTGAAACGGTAACGAACCAGGAGTAAAAATGTGCAAATCAGGGAAATGACCAGGGAAGATTTTGACGCGTTCTGGCCGGTATTTAAATCCGTCATTGAAGCTCGTGAAACATATGCCTTTGACCCTGACATGACACTGGAGGAGGCCTATCAGATTTGGTGCCTGTATCCGATTGTGAGCTATGTTGCGGTGGAAAATGGTGTCATTCTTGGTTCCTATTATCTGAAAGCAAATGCTGCCGGCCCCGGCAGCCATGTCTGTAACTGTGGCTACATGGTTTCACCGTTTGCTCGCGGAAAAGGTGTAGCCAAAAAGCTGTGTATCCATTCCCAGGAAATAGCGGAGAAGCACGGGTTTAAGGCCATGCAATTTAACTCGGTTGTTTCTACCAACACGGTAGCCGTGAATTTGTGGCGCAAGCTCGGGTTCAGGATTGTCGGTACGCTTCCCAATGCGTATCACCATGCCAAAGACGGCTACGTTGACTGTCACGTTATGTACAAACAACTTATGCCGGTCTGATGCCGCTTAAATGTGTCTGGCATTGTGTCTTGGCAATACTGAAAAATGCCTGAAGGTGTTTACGCTCAACATCCGAAGCCCGCACAGCGGCATAAAGCCGGCGCCACAGTCCTTTCCCAAGCGGCTTACTGATAACCAACCCCTGCCTTGAGAACTCATGAATCGCCCAGTTAGGCAAGGCAGCGACGCCAAGCCCGGCTGACACCATCTGAATCAACATAAGCGTGTTGTCTGCCTGCTTGAATGACTGCGGTTCAACCCCGGCCGGTTGCAGGAAGTGCTTAATAACATCCAGACGCTGGCGCTGGACGGGGTAGGTAAGCATGACTTCATGCTCGAGCATGTCCGGCTCAATGGCAGAGACTTCTGCCAGCGGATGCCCCGGCGCGACGACAAGCCTCATTTCAAAGTCGAACAGCGATTCAAAATGAATTTCTGAGCGGGGTTGGATATCAGATGTCACTACCAAGTCCAGATCGCCGGAGGCAAGAGCCGGAAGCGGTTCAAACCCGAAACCGGATGAAAAATCCAGTTCCACAGACGGCCAGCCGAGCTGGTATTCCTTGATGGCGGGCATTAACCACTGGAAGCAGGAATGGCACTCTATCGCCATATGAAGCCGGCCTTTTATATCTTCCTTGAGGCCGGCCAACTCGTTTTCGGCGCGGGCCATTCGTGGCAACACGTCATCCGCCAGTTTTAGAAGAATCTCACCTTCAGCAGTAAACCTTACCGGACGGGTTTTTCGCAGGAACAAATGCCCGCCTAAACGTTGTTCCAACTCTTTGATCTGATGGGAAAGAGCTGATTGAGTCAGGCAAAGCTGATTTGCCGTCGCAGTAAGTGACCCTGTATCCCTTAGCACCGTAAGTGTACGTAGGTGTTTGAGTTCAATCATGAATTTTTCTCAACATCCATTTGAGCTTTTTGAGTTTGTTTTATGAACTCTACCGGGTGAATCTGGACATGTAAACATCTGGACGGCTAAATTTTACGGAGAGAAAGTCATGACAGCACATATTCTGGGTTACCCTCGCATCGGCAGGAAACGCGAGCTCAAGATTGCATTGGAATCGTATTGGCAGGGTAAAACGTCCCAGCAGGAGCTTGAAAATACCGGTGCGCAGATTCGAAATGAAAACTGGCAGGCGCAGAAAGACGCCGGGCTTGATTACGTCACTGTTGGTGATTTTGCCTGGTACGATCATGTCCTGAATACCAGCCTGTTAGTCGGACACGTACCGGAAAGGCACCGTCATGACGGTGAATCCTTCAATTTGGATACGCTGTTCCGAGTTGCCCGTGGTAAAGCCCCGACCGGTTGCGCCTGCGCCGCAGCGGATATGACCAAATGGTTCAACACCAACTACCACTATATTGTTCCCGAGTTTGAATCTGGCGATACATTCGCGTTGTCCTGGACTCAGCTTTTTGAAGAAATCGAAGAAGCGCAACGTGCCGGTTTTAAAGCAAAACCGGTATTGCTTGGGCCGGTTTCATACCTTTACCTTGGTAAAGAAAAGGAATCAGGTTTTGACAGACTCACGCTGTTGGAAAAGCTCCTTCCGGTATATCAGGAAGTGTTTGAGCGGCTGGGGGCACTCAATGTTGACTGGTTGCAGATCGATGAGCCGATTCTTGGGTTGGATGTGGAATCCAAGTGGCAGTCTGCTCTTGTCTCGTGTTACCAGACATTGCAATCGCCGGTAAAGCTGCTGCTCACCAGTTACTTTGAGAGTATTGAAGATAAGCTGGCTTTGCTGCCGGATCTGAATGTTCAGGGGCTGCATGTTGATCTTCAAGCCGCACCTGAGCAGTTGAAAGCTGTTGTTGATGCGTTGCCCGAGGGCTGGGTTCTGTCGGCGGGTGTTATCAACGGCCGCAATGTTTGGCGAGCTGATCTTGTTAAGTGGTTGAGGGCATTGAGCGATGCAAAAAACAAGTTGGGTAAGCGGCTTTGGATCGCGACGTCTTGTTCACTGTTACATTCGCCACTGGATCTGACCTCGGAGGACCAGCTCGACGCTGAAACCTACGGATGGTTTGCCTTTGCCAGACAGAAACTGGATGAAGCAGTCCTGTTGGACAGGGCCGTGAATGGTGAACCGGGTGCGGCAGAGGAGGCCGCGGCCTACAGTGCAAGTATCGCGTCCCGCCAACACAATGAGAGAGTGCATAACCCGGAGGTGACAACCCGGCTGACGACGGTCTGCGATGCCTTGGGTGAGCGAACGCATGGCTACCCGGAAAGGGCGGTGGCACAAAGAAAATCGCTGAATCTTCCTCAATTTCCGACTACAACCATTGGGTCATTTCCCCAAACACTGGAGATTCGCCAACAGCGCCGGGATTTTAAAGGCGGGAGACTGAGTTCAGATACGTACCATTCTGCAATGAAAGGCATATTCAAGATGCTGTCCGTCGCCAGGAGGTTATCGGTCTGGATGTGCTGGTTCACGGCGAGGCTGAACGTAACGACATGGTTGAATACTTTGCCGAGCACCTGGAAGGATTTGTTTCAACCCGGTTTGGTTGGGTACAAAGTTATGGATCACGCTGTGTTAAGCCTGCGGTGGTGGTAGGTGATATTTCGAGGCCTGAGCCAATTACTGTCGACTGGTCGTCGTACGCGCAGTCCCTGACAGATAAGCCAGTCAAGGGCATGCTGACCGGGCCGGTGACAATTCTGCCTGGACGTTTCCCCGCGAGGATGTATCCCGGCAGACGATTGCCGAACAGATTGCCCTTGCACTGCGTGACGAAGTGACAGATTTACAAAAAGCAGGAATCAGCATCATCCAGATTGATGAACCGGCTATTCGGGAGGGTATGCCTCTGAGAAAAGCTGATTGGAGCACTTACCTGCGCTGGGCAGTCAGAGCATTCCGTATATCCGCAGCAAGTGCGACGGCAGAAACGCAGATTCACACACACATGTGTTACAGCGAGTTCAATGACATCATCGAATCTGTCGCAAATCTGGATGCAGATGTAATAACCATTGAAACCTCTCGTTCTGATATGGAATTGCTGAAGGCTTTTGATGATTTTGCCTACCCGAATGAAATTGGCCCCGGAGTTTACGACATACATTCACCCAATGTCCCTGATGAGAAGTTGATCGTTGAAAGGTTATTCAAGGCGCTGAAAACTGTACCGAAAGAACGCCTTTGGGTTAACCCGGATTGCGGCCTGAAAACCGTAACTGGGAAGAAACAGAAGCCGCTTTGAAGAACCTGGTTGCTGCTGCGAAAACCCTAAGAGAAACCGTTGGATGATTTCGATTACATAAGCCTGTTGATTTAGTAAAAAAGGAGCTTTGTGCTCCTTTTTCCTCCTCACGCTCATAGTTTTAGACCCAATTCTGCCAAAGTGGAAACTTTCCCTATCTTCATCAACACTTATTGGATGCATATTGATAGTTTGATACATAGAGCGCCTTGTCTCAGTGCTCCTTGTCAAATGGGGACGGTGGAATGGTTAAACGTACCGGATGGGGAATTGCCGCTGTAGTTGCAACGGGGTTAGTTGTGTCCGGTGTATGTGCCTGGTACGTAAGCCAGACTGAAAAAAAATTGCTGGATGCAGAGTTGGAGTCGAAAGTCGAGCTGCTGGCTCTGTTGATTGAGAGCGAGCTGTCACAAAGCGTCAGGCATCTTCGCCTGGTTCAATCTGTGCTTGAGTCTGACCAGCAGTCCGTCCAGTTTGAACAGACGCTTTTTAAGGATGCCTTTGCCCGCCCCGGCGGTATTTTTCTTGATGTAGAGTGGGTCGACAGATCTGTTGTCCGTGATTTTGCAAGCCAGTCCGACGGGCGGAATGAGTCCACACTGACGGCAACGACATTGCCTCAGGAAACTGCCCGGAGAGATATTACCCAGTCGGTATGGGTAGATGAAAATGCCTTGCCATTCGATATTTACGAAACAATAGCTAAAAGCATTTCGCTGGATGCAGTTCTTGCCACACCAGTGGCGGAAATGAGTAATGGTACGGATATCCGCAAAGCGTGCGCGCTCATTATGCCGGTCAGGCGAACTGAAGCTGCAGCACCCGGTTTCCTTTTTGCAATCATCAGTGTGGATGCCATTGTCGAGCAGGCTTTACTGACGCTGCCGGACAGCATGATGACATTTACCGTTTATGACTCTCCGGGACAGGGGAGCGGGCAACCTATTTTCTACAACGGTGCAAACGAAAACTTTCTTGAAACATCGGAGAGTGTGTATTCCAACCCTCTGTTTTTCGCTGGGA
The DNA here is from genome assembly GCA_001310455.1 of Photobacterium sp. JCM 19050. Taxonomy (GTDB): domain Bacteria; phylum Pseudomonadota; class Gammaproteobacteria; order Enterobacterales; family Vibrionaceae; genus Parasalinivibrio. The sequence goes on along the minus strand of BAXG01000021.1, from coordinate 76,302 downwards.
GGGAATGGTTGGTTGGGGGGCATTTGAGTAATGAGTTCTACACGATAAGTAATGCCCCATGGATCGTATTTGCGCTGGGTTCAGCGTGTGCCTTTGCTGTTGGGGCGCTGCTGGTGACAGTGCGCAGAAGGACGCTGACGCTTCATGCACAGGTCTACAAAAAAACACTGGCATTGGAAGATGCTGAGAAATCGCTGAAAACGCTGTCCCGAACTGACCAACTGACCGGCTGTTTCAACCGGGAATATATTGACGGTCTGGTAACAAGTGAAATTGGCCGTGCACGGCGTGCTGGCACCACGTTGTGCCTCATACAGTTCGAAGTGGATTATCTGCGTGAATATAACCTCGAGTATGGCGAAGCGCGGGGGACAAGGTGCTCAGGCTCGTTGCGCAGGCGTTAAGAACGCAATTGAAACGCCATGGTGATGTGGTTGCCCGGGTTGCCGGTGCACGTTTTATCATTTTACTGCCGGATACCGATTCAGGGAGTAAAGTCGCGGAGAAATGCCTTGAAGAAGTGCGGAAGCTTAAAATTCGTAACCGGCGCTCTGTTATCAATGAACATATCACTCTGACCGGCGGGGGTATTTCAATGCTGGGATGCAACCCGGTAGCAGACCGTGAATTGCATGTCGCACTCGACCTTGCCCTTGGAACGGCGATTGAGCAAGGGCGGGATCGCTTTGAATGGAAGGTGTTAAAACCCTGAAATTAGAAAAAGCCGGAGGCAGGTGCTCCGGCTGTATCATCGGCAATTTAACTAGTTTACCCAGTCACGAAGTTGAAAGGTCAATGTATGCACTTTGCCTTTCAGCTCAAGATCCTGGCTGGTGAGCGTCACGTCACTCCAGTGAGTCAGCGTTTTTGTCATCGCATCTTCGAGTTTCATTGCCGGTTCAGGGCATGCCATCATGGTTGATGCCATTTTCTCAATGCGAAACTGGCCGTTCTTTAGCTCTGCTTCGCCGAAATAACGGTTACAACCACCATGGCCGTTGGCGGTGAAATGCTCACCGATTTCCAAGTCTGGGGCGTTGAAGCCGTCGGCCAACTCAATGGGTGCATCATCGACATGGGTGAGAACCCAACGGTGATGCATCATTTTATCTTTCGAAACAGCAAGGCCATTATCCGTGACCGACTGAGACGATTGGGATGCACATCCCGCAAGAACAACCGGTGCTAAAAGAGCGGCAAGAGCGAGTTTTTTCATACCATTCTCCAAAGGGAAATACAGAGGCCGCTGAGGGCATGCAAATTCACTCTTCATTAAGATTCGTGTCGTAAAAACCAGTAAATGGAACGCGCTTTAACGATGTTATCCGAATATCAGTCATATTCCTTGACCATGTGCAGGTGAACATCCTGCTGCGGGAATGGAATAGAAATCCCTTCACGGTCAAAGCGAAGTTTCACTTCCTTGGTGATATCCCAGTAAGCATCCCAGTAATCGTCGGTTTTTACCCACGGACGGACAACAAAATCAACCGATGAAGTATTGAGGGTATGCACTTTGATAATTGGCTCTGGTGAGCGTAACACGGACGGGTGAGACGTCACGATATCTGTCAGCACTTTTTCAGCGAACTCAACGTCATCTCCGTAACCGATACCGAACACCATATCGACACGGCGGACGCGCTCGTGCGTGACGTTCTTGATCACATCCCCCCAGATCTTACTGTTAGGTACAATAATAATCTGGTTGTCGAAAGTACGGATGGTGGTGTTAACCAGGCTCATGTGGCTTACCTTTCCTTCCACGCCGCCTGCCTGGACAAAATCGCCAACATCAAACGGACGGTAGATAAGCAACATCATGCCAGCCGCGAAGTTGGAAAGTGTGTCCTGTAATGCGAAACCGATGATGACACCGGCAATACCGAAACCGGTCAGGATGGGGGTGAGGTCAAGGCCAATCTGGGAGAGGGCAATCAGGATACCGATAAACCAGACCGCTTTGGCTGACATCGAAACAAAGAAGTCCTGCATCAGTTGAGAAAACTTTAGGTTCTTTGTTGAAACGGCGCGCTTGACAACTTTACGGGCAATATTCGCCAAAGAACGGGCAACCAGCAGAATGATGAAAAAGACAAACAGCTGGAAAATGTGCTGAGGAGCGTTTTCTGCCACCCAGTCAACCAACTGACCGGTCCAGTGGCTGATAAGCGAAACAATAACCTTGGTATTAAGCAGATCCTGAGTGACATCTCCGGTTGCCTGGAACAGCTGGCGTTTGTATTCCGCGGTTTCGATACCGGCTTTGTCAGCCACACTTACCATGTCACGAAGCTGTCGGTTGCAATGGCGAGACGACGCTGGTGGACGATCAGGCTAAGCTGGATGGTGGCTTTTTCTGATTCAGGGCTGACGTTTAACTGGGAATTGTCAGCATCGATTTGCTGGTTGAGGTATTCCATGCTTGCAGCCAGCAATTCGATGCGGTGAGAAATGTCTTCCTTGGCGACCTGCACGGCTTTTTCGTCCGGTTTACCCAATGCCTGGAGCCACAGAAGGTTCTGCCAGCGTTCCTGAAACATCTCATCAAGGTGTGACTGGGCACCCTTGTATTCTTTCAGCAAGGCAAATTTTTCTTCATCTTTGGCGTTATTCAGGTCATCAGAAAGTGTTTTAATCCGGATATCCAGAAACGCATTCGCTTGCTTGTTGTAAGACTGCTGAATTTGTACCTGTTTAACGATGAATGCTTTGTCTTGCTTGTCATCACGGACTGCTGCAGCGAGCAATTCGCGTAACTGGCTGTTTTTCTGGAACAGTTGGAGTTGGAGTGCTTCTTTGTCATCACCGGATGACGCTTTAAAACGCTTGTTGATATCAACAAGCTCGTTGTTCAATGCCGTAATTGGATTAACAACCGGGGTATCGGGAAAAGGTTTATCGGCTGCAAACGATGGAAATGCCTGCAGCAGAACAATGAAAAGTAATGATAGCCAATAAGGTGAGCGCATTTCTTGAGTACTCCAATGCTGATACCTAATACCAATCAGACGAATTCGGCGAGTATTCCGGGAGGATAAAATCATCCCGGACCCATGTATTGATCTAACGGGTATATTGCTGGAAAACGCCGGTAGAGTATCGCAGTTTAGCGCAAAGGCTACATCAGAAAAGTGTCAATTATGCTAGGGGATTCATGGCATTGTAGATACAAAAATCGCCCCTTTATAAAGAGGCGAAATATAACACGCTTTTTGTATTCAATATTGTTTGGCGCTGGGATTAACTTAGCAAAATCACCGTTTACATAACCACGTGTCCGTTCGTCCCTTGGGTGGTTAAAGAGGCGATGCGTGTCATCGTGTTCAACCAGTTCACCCATCAAGAAGAAAGCGGTGCGATCGGAGATGCGTCTTGCCTGCTGCATCGAGTGGGTGACGATAACAATGGTGTACTTTTGTTTTAGCGATTCCATCAGGTCTTCCACCTTTTTGGTGGCGATAGGGTCAAGTGCGGATGTCGGTTCGTCCATCAGAATCACATCCGGCTCCATCGCAATGGTGCGCGCAATACACAAACGCTGTTGTTGGCCGCCGGACAGGCCAAATGCCGGCGCTTTAAGGCGATCTTTCACTTCATCCCACAATGCAGCGCCGCGAAGGGAACGCTCGACTACATCGTCCAGCGTTTTTTTGTCTGTTACGCCTTGTGCTCTCAGGCCATAAGCCACGTTTTCATAAATACTCATCGGGAACGGGTTGGCTTTCTGGAAAACCATACCGACTTTGATACGCAAAGAAGCGACATCAATATTGCCGTAGATATCGTCGCCGTCCATTTCTACCAGCCCGTCAATGGTGACACCTTCAATAAGATCGTTCATTCGGTTCAGGCAGCGGAGCAATGTGGACTTTCCGCAACCGGATGGCCCGATAAGCGCTGTTACCTTCTGAGAAGGGATATTCAGGTTGATGTTTTTCAGTGCATGGGTCGCGCCGTTTCCGTAACGCAGGTTCAGGTTTTCAATCGTAAACTTGTTCATTTGAAGGCTCCGGAAATCAGTACGTAGCTTTGTTAAAACGGCTGGCAATTAGCTTTGTGATCATATTGATCATCAGCACCACAACAATCAGGACAGTGGCCGTTGCGTAGGCCTGGTTCCATTCATGGATGGTGTAGAGCTCTTGGGTGAGTTTATAAAGGTGTACCGTCAGTGTGCGGCCTGAATCCAACACACTTTCCGGGATTCTGGCGACCATACCGGCAGTCAGGAAAACCGGCGCAGATTCACCGATAATGCGGCCGATACTCAGAACCACAGAGGTCACGATTCCGGGCATGGCACTGGGAAGGATCAGCTTCCAGATGGTGTATATTTTTGATGCTCCCAACCCGTAAGACCCTTCACGATAAGTCTGGGGAACGGCCATCAGAGCTTCTTCGGTAGTGCGGATGATTACCGGCAGTATCAGGATGCTCAGGGTAAGTGCACCAGAGAGAACCGAGAAACCCAGACCGAGTACGGTGACGAAAAATGTCATACCGAACAGACCGAAAATAATTGACGGGATACCGGCAAGTGATTCAGTACAGAAGCGAATGACTTTAACGAGCTTGCTGCCCGGCTTTGCGTATTCTGTCAGGTAGATAGCCGTCATGATACCGACCGGGGCGGCAACGCCAATCGAAGCGATGACCATATAGATGGTCGAAACAATCATTGGCCAGATACCGGATGCCTCACCAATCCGCGTGTAATCACTGGTCACGAATGACCAGTCTACGTGTTTCAGGCCATTGCTGAGAATGTACCAGATAATCCAGAACAGGAAACCGACGGTCAGTGCGGCAGCGGTCCAGATAAATGCCATGGCAAGGGCATCCTGGAATTTGCGTTTTCCTGAGGTATTTGAATAAGCCATATCAGTTACTTCGCTTTTTCACGGTTAAGGTAGAGCAGGGTGCCGTTAAGCATCATGATAAAGACCAAAAGGACAATGCCGTTGCGTACAACGCGCTGGCGTGTACTCCGGAGGCATACGACATTTCCAGCGCGATGTTGGCAGTCAGCGTCCGGGCAGATTCGAGGATGCCCTCCGGCATGGCCGGTGCGTTGCCCATCACCATAATGATTGCCATGGTTTCACCCAGTGCCCGGGCAATACCCAGAATGACGCCGGTCATAATGCCGGAGCGCGCGGCGGGAACCAGCAACTTGAAGATGGTGAACATGTGTGAGGCACCCAATGCAAGGGAGCCTTCTTTGTAGGTCTTCGGTATCGCACGGAGTGATGTCTCTGAAACCGCAATGACGGTTGGCAAAATCATAATTGCCAACACCACGATGCCGGCCAGCAGGGTGTTCCCCGCCGGGACATTAAATACGTCCTGGATGAGCGGGACGATAATGACCAGACCAAAGAATCCGTAAACAACGGAAGGTATGCCCGCCAACAGTTCGACAGCCGGGCGGATAATATTTGCGAGCCAGTTTGGTGCGACTTCTGCGATAAAAACGGCAGTGAGTACGGCAACCGGTACACCTATAAGCACAGCACCCAGTGTTGACGTCAGGGAAGCAACAATCATCGGAGCGATGCCGTACAGTGCCGGTGGCAGCCACTCAGACCCGGTGACGATACCGGTAACCCCGGCTTCAGTGAAAGCAGGAAGGCTTTCCTGGAAAATGAAGTAGGCAATGACAGCCAGCGATAGCACACCAAGAATGGCAGCGCTTAAAAAGAGAGACTTGAACAGCGTCTCGCGCCAGTCACGGTTTCTTTTTTGTTTGAGCGGACTGGACGGGTTAATAGTCAGAGTCTGTGTTGCAGTATTCATAGTGATTTCCCCCAATGTTCGAGCCCGGTGGTTCTCATAGCCAGGTGAATCGAACTTGGATAGTTGGCCCGAAAGGTATTTCCGGGCCGGTGGAGCAAAGTCAGTTAATTGCGATGTAGCCTTGCTGAGAGACGATTTTCTGGCCGTCGTCAGAAGTGGCCCAGTTCAGAAAAGCGCGGCCGGCTTCTGTCATTTCGCTTTCTTTGTGCAGAACGAGGAATGGGCGGGCAACGTTATATGTACCGGCTTGTACGGCAGCGATGCTCGGAGCATGACCGTCAACTTTGACCGCTTTCAGCGACGTATCTACAGAGCCAAGCGAGATAAAGCCAATGGCAAATGGGTTGTTTGCAACAATGGTTTTGACAACGCCGTTACCGTTGGCAACCTGGGCACGCTGAGAAATGGAAGAGACTGATATGCCTTAACTTTACGTTTGAGGTTCATGATGTCTTCAAAGGCACCTCGTGTGCCTGAAGCGGTGTCGCGGGTAATGACCACAATAGGCTTTGACTCTCCCCCGACATCTGCCCAGTTGGTGATATCACCACGGTAAATGGCGGCGATTTCTTCTTTGGTCAGGTCATCAATGGTGTTGCCCGAGTTAACTACAATGCGATGCCGTCACGGGCGATGACTGTTTCAAGCAGTGCATCTTCTTTTTCAGAGGCTTTTAATTCACGGGAAGCCATACCAAGCATACTGGTGCCGTTTTTTGCGGCTTTGATGCCTGCCGAGGAGCCTGTGCCCTGAACTTCAATGAACGTGTCTTTGTGGAGTGCGTGGTAAGTTTCTGCCAGAACTTCCATGACCTCTGTAACAGATGTTGAGCCTGAAACAGAGATGGTCTCGTTTGCTGCAGCAGACGTGGCTGCATGGTGCCAGCCAGTGCGAGCAATCCAATCAGTTTGCCTTTCATATTCCTAATGATCCCAAGTAATTATGACTGTATTTGCATGTCTCAGATGCGAGTCACTTTAGGTAGGAAATATGACGAATATATTTCAGTTATTTTAAGTAAAAATGACGGTTGAAATATATATGACATGAATATGTCATTCAATTTCAATGATTTTTTTTCGGACTTACCGGAAGGCATTCCGTCGAAAGAGGAATTTGCTCGCTGTATGGAAGCGGAGGTATGTTATTGAAGTGGCGTCTTTTTTTCTGTTCCAGTTTTTCGGACAAGTTTACCAATGAAGTCTGTGAGAATTTATTCATCCAATCACTGAGGTCATCTTTACACAGGGGCCTGCTGAGGTGATACCCCTGAATTTTGTCACAATCAAATTCCTCTAACAGTGAGACGATTTCTGCCGTTTCGACCCCCTCAGCCACAACTCTGCACCCTAAACCATGTGCCAGGTAGACGGTGGATCTGACAATCGTTTGGTGGCTGGGGCTGTTTTCCAGGTCAGAAATAAAACTCCGGTCGATTTTGATTTCGCTGATAGGGAACTCACTCAATATCGACAGCGAAGAAAAACCGGTGCCAAAGTCATCGACGGCAATGGAAATGCCGATCTGCCGGAGCCGGTTAACCAGCGGGCGGGCGCGCTCCGGGTTAGACATCATTGTGGTCTCAGTGATTTCGAGTGTGAGTTGTGATGGAGAAACACCGTGAGTTGCGAGCAAATCGTTGATGTAATCAGGCAACGTATGATCATCCAGATCCCGGGCTGACAGGTTGATGTTCACCGTCGGGCACAAAGGGAGTTTCTGCCATTCAGCCAAATCTGTAATGGCCTGTTGAAGCACCCAGCGCGAAATCTTTCGAATCGCGTCAGTCTTTTCGGCCAAGGGAATGAACAGCTCCGGAGAGACGAACTTTCCTTTTTCTTTTGGCCAGCGGATGAGTGCTTCCAAGCCGAAAATGGACTCATTTTTCATATCCAGAATTGGCTGGTAGTAAAGCTCAAACGGCATGGTTTGCAATGCTTGCTGCAACATAACCTGCAATTCGAGTTGGTGATAGGTTACCGCTGAAGAACGGGGGTCATAGACGGAATAGGGGGTTTGTTTCTGCTTGGCGGTGTACATCGCCGAGTCGGCATGCATCAGTAAATCGTCGATGTTTATACCGTGCTCTGGGTAAGTCGCCACGCCGGGGCTGAGGCTGACATTCAGCGTGTGTCCTTCCACCCGGAATGGGGTTTCCATCGCTTCATGAATTTGACTGATTACTTCGTCAATTTGTTTGGCATCGGAATAGGGGAGGATAAGACCGAACTCATCTCCACCAATGCGCGCAAGAAAACCGTCTTTGATGTCCAGTACCTTGAGCCGGGAGGCCACGCTTTTTAGCAGCGCATCCCCGGTGTGGTGCCCGAGTACCCCATTGACGCCTTTGAAATGATCAAGGTCCATAACGACAAGGGCAAATCCGTTCAGGGAGTTATTCAATGCCCGGTTGAGGTATTCCACCGCGTGTTGATAGAAAAACTTCCGGTTCGGAAATTGGGTCAAGTCGTCGTAGCTGTCTTTTTGCATGACCGCCATTTGCGACTTGATGATGCGATCAATACTGTCGGATGTGATGTTGATAACGAGCAGCACAAAAAGACCGCCAGACAGCATGATCACCGAGGTGAACAGTTCGAGATAGGGAACAGGGGTATCGAGGAGGTTCAGATAAATCAGCGACAGGTAAGCGCCAACAAAAAACATAACAACACGACCAGCAACTTTGAGCCGGTAGTGTTGTCATGTTTCAGCAGCTGCAAAGCCTTTCTGAGCGAAGCCACAATACACAGGACACCGACCAGCAATAACACGATGGAGGTTAACTTCAACATCCGGCCTACCTACACGAAATAAACACCAAAAAGATTCCGCTGTTCTGAAATCTGTCATTTGTTTTAGTTTTGAACAGCTTGTTTTAAATCTAGTTGAGATTAGTGGATTGTTCTAGGCGGTCAGGGAAGGGAATACAGAAACTGAGAAGCTGCGGTGTTTGGGAGCTATGTGAGAGAAGGAAAGTGCCGGTTTATCCGGCACATTCGTTACACCCCGGAAGTTTGGGGAGTTTCATGGTCATCCATCGGCTTTCAATGCCGTCGAAAATCATGACCTGGCCTTTGAGGCTGTTCCCCATGCCGGCAACAACTTTAATAGCTTCTAGCGCTTGTGTCGCACCGATAATACCCACCACAGGTGACATAATTCCGGCTTCAACACAACTTAGTGCCTGAGCACCAAACAGCTGGCTTAGGCAGCCGTAGCAGGGTTCATCGTCTTCCCAGGTAAAAACGGCAACCTGGCCTTCAAATCGGATGGCGGCACCGCTGACAAGCGGGACCTTGTGTTTCAAGCAAAGGCGGTTTAACTGATTCCGGGTATCCACGTTGTCAGAGCAATCCATGACCAGCGAATGCGCTGAAATCAGGGTGTCCAACTCCGCGTCTTCCAAGCGGCGGTCAATCGTATTGATTACCGCATGCGGGTTGAGAGACTCCAGCGATGCTTTGGCGGACTCGACCTTTTTGACCCGATGCGGTCGTCATTATGGAGAACCTGACGTTGAAGGTTTGACAGCTCCACCGTATCGAAATCTACCAGCGTGATCTCCCCGACTCCGGCTGCAACCAGGTATTGGGAGGAAGCACATCCTAATCCGCCTGCACCGAGAATGAGTATCTTCGCGGATTTGAGGGCCTCCTGACCCTCGTAGTCAAATTTTCTCAGGATGATCTGCCGGTTATAGCGCAGTTCTTCCTCGTGACTGAGAATATCCAACGCAGCCTCACATCAATAAAGAGTTGGATGGAAAGGCTCGATATCGACGATATCGCCAATTTCAACCCGGCCTTGGTCCTGTGCCAGTACCGCGAAACAGTTACCGATGCTCAGTGAACTGAAAGCGCCGGAGCTCTGGTTGCCGGTACTGCCGACGGTCAGTTCGCCATTTTCGCTGACAGCATATTTAGCTCGTTGATAGTCGCGACGACCCGGACGCTTCTTGAACACGGTAGTTGCGCGGGCTTTAAGCGTTGGAGCCGGTTGCCAGTTCGCCTCACCGGAAAGTTTGGCAAGCATTGGCTGGACGAGCACATGCAATGTAACCAGCACAGATACCGGGTTGCCGGGCAGACCGCAGAAAATGGCATTGCCGACGTGTCCGAATGCAAAAGGCTTACCCGGTTTAATCGCGAGTTTCCAGAAGCCGATTTCACCTTCTTGCTCAAGAATGTCTTTGGTGTAGTCAGCCTCACCAACACTGACTCCACCCGAAGTGACGATTACATCAGCGATTTGGGCTGCGTGGCGGAAGGTCTCCGTCAGCTTTTCCGGTACGTCCGGGATAATGCCCAGATCGACTGGTTCACAGCCGTAGTTTTTCAGCATGGCAGCGATGGTGTAGCGGTTGGAGTCGTAAATCTGGCCTTCTTGCAGGTTTTCTCCCACCGGGCGGAGTTCATCACCGGTAGAGAAAAAGGCCACTTTAGGGCGTTTGTAAACGCTGATGGTTGCTACACCCAGCGAGGCCAGAAGTGGTACATCGCGGGGTGTCAGGCGTGTACCGGCGGCAATCACTACAGCGTCTTTCAGCACGTCCTCCCCGGCGGGGCGAATATTGTCATGCATTGACGGCGTCGAAGTGAAACGAACCTTTTCTCCTTCCACTTCGGCGTTTTCCTGCATGATAACGGCATCTGTCCCTTCCGGTACCGGAGCGCCAGTCATGATGCGGATACAGCTCCCTTCCGGCCAGTCACCGTGGAAAGGAACCCCTGCAAAAGATTTTCCTGCGACAGCGAGTGAATCGAATGCGTCAAGGTCAGCGATGCGGACAGCATAACCATCCATGGCTGAGTTATCGAAAGGTGGAATATTGAGGGGAGAACGGATATCTTCTGCGGTCACGCGGCCCACCGCATCCATCAGAGAGACATTCTCCAGTGCAGAAAGCGGTGAAATGGCTGAAAGGATACGTTCCAGTGCTGTATCAACCGGCATCAGGCCCGGTGCGTCGCAACAACTCATTTTTTATTCCTGTTTGTATCAAGCGCTAATTGGTGCTTTAGCAAGCAAATAGAAGCCTATTATCGCAAAAAAAGACCTGACACTCTAATAGCCGCTTTAAGTGTGAGGTGTATTTTTTCAGAAGAGGCGCTATGCTTCACCAAAAGGTTATTACAAAAAAATGATCCTTGTGGCAATGCACTCCGTAACGCCGAGTAACGCCTTAAAAATCAACTTTGTGCAGAAAATGTGCAAGACAAAGAAACAGAAAGCTATAAAAACGGGCTGACCACTGAGGAAGATCGAATGACAACACTGAGCGAAGCCGCAATCCAGGTACGTGATGCTCTCGCTGAGCGAGGGCTCGAAACGCCGATGAAGCCATCGACCCTGAGTCGTGAAGAGAAAAAAGAGAAGATTGAATTCCACGTTCGCGAAATCTTGTCTCTCATCGACCTTGATTTAACTGACGACAGCCTTGCGGAGACGCCGGAACGCATTGCCAAGATGTACGTCGACGAGATTTTTGCCGGTCTCGATTATGCTAATTTCCCGAAAATCACAGACATCGACAACAAGATGGGCTGTGACGAAATGGTGCGGGTTAAAACATCTCACTGACCAGTACCTGTGAACACCACCTTGTTACCATCGACGGAAGCGCAACGGTTGCTTACATTCCAAAAGACACCGTTATCGGCCTTTCGAAGATCAACCGTATCGTCCGCTTCTTTGCCCAGCGCCCACAAGTCCAAGAGCGCCTTACAAAACAGGTGATGATTGCCCTGCAAACGCTGTTGGGTACGGATGATGTCGCAGTGCGCATCGAGGCAACACACTATTGCGTGAAATCACGCGGGGTGATGGACACTACCAGTGAAACGACAACAACGTCTCTCGGCGGTGTGTTCAAGTCCAATGCCGCTACCCGGGCGGAGTTCTTGCACGGTATTTGACGGATAAGTTATTGAAAATAAAAAGGAGGCAAAGAGCCTCCTTTTTTGTATGCCTCTTCCCGAAATTACTTCAGGATTTCTGCAATAGCGTCACACAGTGGCTCCATGTTTGCGCGGGTCATACCGGCAACGCTGATCCGTCCGGAACCAACAATGTAAACTCCAAATTCTTCTTTCAGTCGCTGAACCTGCTCTTTGTTCAGGCCGGAGAAAGAGAACATGCCGTTTTGGCGCTCAATAAAACTGAAGTCTCCCTTAACACCTTTATCTTTCAGCGTCTGAACAAACAGCTCGCGCATTTGTTGGATGCGATCGCGCATTTCGGTTACTTCATCTTCCCACTCTGCACGAAGTGCCGAATCGTTAAGAATTTCAGTAACAACTGCCGAGCCGTGTGCCGGCGGGTTGGAGTAAATAACGCGAGCGATAGATTTTACCTGGCTGAATGCAGTAGACGAGATGTCTGCACTTGGTGCGACCAACGTAAAGGCACCGACACGCTCATTGTAAAGGCCAAAGTTTTTGGAGAAGGAGCTTGCGACCAACAGTTCCTGATTGTACTTGGCGAAAGTACGCAGCCCGGCAGCATCTTCCTCAACACCCTTTGCAAAGCCCTGGTAAGCAAAGTCAAACATTGGCAGGAGGTTTTTCTCCGCACAAAGCTTCGCCAACGTTTCCCATTGAGCTGCATCCGGGTCGATGCCGGTTGGGTTATGGCAGCAACCGTGCAGAAGAACAACATCACCGGCTTTAGCTTGATCCAGGTCAGTCAGCATCGCGTCGAAATCCATGTTTTTGGTTTCGGCGTTGTAATAGGAATACAGCTTGAATTCCAGTCCGGCAGCTTTGAATACGCCTGGTGGTTTGCCCAGGTCGGGTTGCTGATCCATACCGTTACATCGCCCAACTGACGTTTGATAAATTCTGCTGCCAGACGAAGCGCACCCGTACCACCCGGAGCCTGTGCAGTTTGGGCACGTTTTTCAGTGATAATTTCTGCGCCTTTACCAAACAGCAGTTCCTGAACGGCGACGCCATACTCAGGTGTACCGGCGATGGCCAGGTAAGATTTGGTGGTTTCGGTGTCGAGGAGGCGTTTTTCAGCTTTCTTTACCGTAGCCAATACAGGGGTATTACCGGCTTCATCTTTGTAGATACCTACGCCCAGGTTAATTTTCTCTGCGCGGGTGTCGGCTTTGAATTCTTCTGTGAGTCCAAGAATGGGGTCAGCGGGAGCGGCGGTGATTTTCTCAAACATTATACTCATCCATGTTACGTTGCTACGGTGGTGTGAAAGCGAAATTGTTGGGCTAAACGCGCTTACCAATCAAAATGACCAACGAATGGGCCAATTGGCAGTCATCGCATCACTTCAATAAAAACACATTTTAAGTCACAAAAAAAGCACCTTGTATTCATCATTTCAGAGACAAGTGGTCGGACTTTCGCGGGTCTGTGAAAACATGGAGGCAGTTCAATTGAATAAGTATGAAATAGTGGAGGTTACAGAGAGTTATTCGATACGTCTCGTTCCATGAGAATGGGGAAACTGCTTAAATAGAGCATAATGAAAAAGCCCGTACCGCTCTCAAGACAAAACAGCGAAAATTGTGATGAAAACAGTATTTGCACACCGTGGAATGTCCTCCCTCGCTCCGGAAAATACCCTGGAAGCTTTCAGCAAATGTAAAGAAAATGGCATCAAATGGCTCGAATGCGATGTGGATGTATTAGCCGATGGTACCGTCGTCATTTCTCACGACGATACGTTGGATCGGTGCACCAACGCAGCGGAAGCCTGTATGATCTGTCAGCCGGGGATCTTTCTGGTATCGATGCGGGAAGTTGGTTTCATGATGACTTTATTGGTGAGCCGTTGCCGTTGTTTTCCCAATTTATCGCATTGGTGAATTCACATCGGCTCAATATCAATGTTGAAATTAAATCCTGTACCTCAGGATGGCAAAACACACTCAAGCTTATAGAGGGTGTGATAGCCGGGCTTGATGATCTGCACCCGGAGTGTGAACTGATCGTCTCCAGTTTCAATCATCTTGCGCTTGCCGAGTTCAAGCGACGTCGCCCGCAGACGGCGGTTGCCTGCCTGTTCGAAGCGTCCAATTTGTGGGATGACGCAGAGTCGATTCTTGAGGGATGTGGCGCTGAGTATATTCACCCATGTGACGAGGGTCTGACCAAAGAAACAGTGAAGAGGTTTAAACAGGCAGGGTACAAAATAAACGTATATACAGTGAATGATCTTGCCCGCGCCAATCAGCTTTTTAACTGGGGGGTTGATGGCGTGTTTACCGATATTGCCCACCGATTTCCGTCAAAATACAAGCAGGCCTGGTAGGCACAAAACGGTAGTAGAAAGCAAAAAGCAAAAAGCCTCTGTCATCTGAAACAGAGGCTTTCATCGAGCAAATTTATTTTATGCCCATACAGTTTGCATAATAAGTCACCGTCGCCGGCCAATCGGAAAAGATGCCTTTAATTTCGACTTCTTTCGCCAGCACATCGAGCAGCTCAAACATTACGCCGTCAGTATTTGTAACGTCTTTAATAGACTGATAGTACCAACCGCCACCGGTTTTCAATGGGCCGGAGCGCTCAAGGGTCCAGGTGATGATATTAATACCCGCTTCCTTGGCTTTTTCAGCATAGGCAGAAGGTACAATTTCCCCGTCTTTTACGGTTACCAGCATCCACATTGGGGGAGCAATATAATTGACGCCCATGTCAGCCAGTTCTTGCATCGTTGGCTTGAACGTTGATGCCTTGTTGGAATCGAATCCTTCGACATTGTAGCGGTCATCTAAATAAACAGCCTGCTTGCCGAACTCGGGTTCATTTTTAATCCAGTAAAGGACATCATTCAGATTGAATGACTGGGCAAATACGTCTGATGCAGGAATACCCGCCGCTTTGTATTCGTCGATCATCTTCTGAGCGTAGTCTTGCTGGCTGAAACCATTAAAAGGCATTTCAACAGAAGGTGATTTCAGCTCCGGTGTAAATTTAGCACCCAGAGATTTAAACAACGCAATAGATTCTGCATGGGTCATTAACGTCCCGGTTTCCGCAGAATATAGGTCAGTGCGCCAACCGGCCGTGCCATCCAGGTACTCCGCAACTGTTTTCGCTTGACTGTTCGCTGCATCCATTTTTCCTTGAAGGGTGCGAAACTCAGCAAGAGTGATGTCAGACGTGCGGCATTCTGCGGATGCTTTTTGATCACCATTGGCAGGTTGGAAACTTTTGGTACACTTTTCTGCCAGCGAAGAGGCCAGAATATCGGTGGTGGTATGCAGGTCGTTTTGGGCGTGACGACACACCAGTTCTTTGTCTTTAGTAAACGTCACATCACATTCGAGGATACCAGCCCCCATTCTGGCTGCCGCTTTGTTAGATTCAACGGTATGCTCCGGAAACTGCATCGGCGCACCACGGTGGCCAATAGAAAAATCAGTCTGCTTGAATTCCATGGATGCACAGGAAAGTAATTTTTCCTTCAGAGAACCATCTTCCATACGGTCAATGAGGTAATATGGGCGAGGGCCGAGTTCAACGTCTGCCGCAATCGTAGGCATGGCGTATAACGCACCCAAAAATAGCGGTGCCAGATACAGAGTTTTTTTCATTTTGCTACTTCCATTGTCTGAAAAACGCCAATATAGAGTGATTTATATTGCAGATTGACGATGATTACATTTCTGTTTAGAGAAAAAATTACACAACCTTAATAAGAGTGAAGCGTGAGTAGCAACTCTGATCCAAAAATCCCGTAGCTTGGGTATAAACTAGGAATACTGACACTGCTGCCATAGAGTAAACTTATATAAGGCACAGCAGACAGGGAGGCTCAGGGTTATGTCCAAGCAGTTTGCAAATATTTCAGATCGTCATATCGCGTTTATTGAAAAGCAGAAGATATTTTTTGTCGCAACCGCAGCGCCGGAAGGCCGGGTTAATGTTTCTCCTAAGGGCATGGAATCGCTTAAGGTGCTTGGTGAAAACAAGGTAATCTGGCTCAATTATACAGGCAGTGGTAATGAAACAGCGGCGCATTTACTGGAATCGTCCCGGATGACTCTTATGTTTTGCGCCTTTGAAGGCTCTCCGGAAATTGTGCGCCTCTACGGTAGTGCGACTGCAATACATTGTGAAGATGAAAAATGGCAAGAATATATTGCTCAGTTTGAAGATCCCGCCGGTGCCCGGCAGATATTTTTGTTGGACGTGGATCTTGTACAGTCATCTTGCGGAATGTCGGTACCATTATATGACTACGTACAGGAAAGAAATGATCTTAAGAAATGGCATCATAAAAGAACCAGTGAAGAGTTGAGAGAATACTGGAAAAAGAAAAACAGTGTAAGCATTGATGGAAAAGAAACCCATATTGCTGAATTGATCAATAAAAGTTGAAGCCTCATTTGCCGGAGCGGCATTTCCAAGCTCGCTCCGTCACCCCCTGCCTTTTAGTCTCCTCTAATATGACTGTTCGACGGCAAAATACTGTCGTAACAATATAAGGATCTTTTTGGTGATACCCATAAAGATCTTTTTATGATCGTGAATAATGATCATCCGACTATCCGTCATGGAAAATAAATACACAAAAAGGGAGAAAAGATCTGCTTAAATTATTTGTGAGCAATATTAATAAGTGAGAATAAATTTCGAACAATAGGTGGTGTTAAATTAATCACTATGCTAGGTTATTAATAAATCAAATGTGAGACATGTGTTTCTACTTAGAGAATGAGTGGTTTGCCCACTGGTTTAACCGACACTTAATCGTTCATGGAAGACGTATGTTAGCTGAAAACTTAAACAATATCGTCACCACACTGGTACCTGTTTTAAAACAGTTTTGTAAGGGTGAATGTACTATTGCTGTTGGAGGTTCTCATGCACAGCAACAGGCTGACAGCTTCTCAGACATAAACATTTATATCTTCACTGATGAAGTGATAAAAAATGATGCTAGAAGCGAGTTGCTGTCTGGTCAGATAGACGGTGTCGAAACAGTTATTTCTTGGGGAGATGAGTCAGAGCTTTCCCAGGCTGGAACGGATTTTATTTATAACGGTACACAAATTGAGTGCTGGATACGCTCTACAAAGTGTATCGAGGACAGCATCAAGGCATGCTGTGAAGGGAAAGTCGATAAAGATGTTATCAGCTGGTCAACAAAAGGCTATTACAGTTATGGGATCCTTTCTGATCTCCCGATGCTGATTCCTGTCTATGATCCTCAAAATATTCTTGCCCACTGGAAAGCGGATACGAGAAATTACCCGGATGCACTGCGCGAAAATATCACCACTCAATATCTCTCATTAGCTGAGTCTTGCGCAGACAATTCTCAATACATTGCTGCGATAGAAAGAAGTGATGTGATGTACGCTATCGGTGTGGTTAACCAGGCAGTACACAGTTTAATCCAAGTTATTTTTGCTAAGAACCGGTGTTACTTTCCCGGAGACAAAAGGATCCTTTCGAATTTGAACAGGCTCAGTTGTAAACCCGAAGCGTTTGAAGATCGGGTAAGAAGCCTTATCTGGCCCAATGTGGATCTTTCTCAAAATGCATTGGAACAACAGCGAAAAGAATTATTGAGATTAGTAAAAGAAACAAAAGCCCTCAGTTAAGGGCTTTTTACAGATCAACAGCCACTGACGACGTACGAAACTTTTGCATCTCCCTTCGTATTTCTGGGAGTCGCATATTTTACATAACAATTTGTTGCCTGAATGTCATTTGCATTTGAAGCCGGGCCATTGTGAGCAACCTGATGGCTACCTTTTTTGTTTGCTGGTGGATATGGCGCAACCCATAACACATCGGAATTTGGTGCGGGGTCATTTCTTGTGTGAACCAACCAAAAATCCTTTGTATCAATGTTCATCACTTCAAAAATTTCAGGAACGCCATTAAGTGAGGCCGTATTGTAAGTACAGTTGGCGTTCAGTGAGATATCCCAGTCACCAGAATAAATTGCCCCCCAGTGAATAGAAGCTCCATCGACCACGGAGTGATTTTCAGAACTGCAATTTCCTATTTTATATTTCAACTGATACATCGAAGCCGCTTCTTGCATGGAACCGGCAATTGCCTTTACGGCTGATTCTTTTGCGTCAGAAGAAAAATTAAGGAACTTCGGCGCGGCAGTCACAGCAAGGATCCCAAGAATCACAATGACAACAACAAGCTCAATGAGCGTGAAACCGCGGTTACGGATTACTGGCATACTATCCATAGCAACTACCACTAATAGTTTAAAGACAAACCATTATTGATTTGTATGGTAATAGATGCAATATGCGACTGATTTGAATAGGTTGGTTTATTTAAACAAATAACAAAACAGAAAGGGATCTCTAATACCAATTAGGCTAATTCGTTGGTCAGAGATGACGTAAGAGAAATCATTCAGTTCAAGGCGCGAGTTGCAGGTGCTGCTAGGGCTAACGTCAAAACGAGCAACGAAGAAATAGATGAGTTCAACCAGTCAGAATGGTCAATGAATGAGTCTGATTGGGGAATAAACGAGGAGACTATACCGGCGATTCGATCAACAGAGTTCTTTTTACGAAGATAAAAAAGCCAACCCGAAAGTTGGCTTGTTCTCATTAATCAGCGTTGGTTATCGACTGAATTCGAGACGTTGTGAGTAACGTTGTTCAGCATGGTTGCCATTTTCAAAAGCAACTTCACCGTTTACCAGTGTCATTTCTACGCTGGTCCCGAAAGTGTAGCCTTCAAATGGAGACCAGTTGCACTGATAGAACATATTGTCTTTGCTGACGGTGTGAGGCTTGTTCATATCAACCAAGACCAGATCAGCAGTATCCTTCGCGGATAAAGCCTCTGTCCTTTACCTGGTATCGAACTGCCGGAGCGTGCGCGGTTTTTTGTACCACTAAGCCAAGGTCAAATTCTCCGCGGTGGTAAAATTCAAGCGCGGATTGCAGTGCGTGCTGCACAAGTGGTACGCCTGAAGGAGCATTAAAGTACGTACCTTGTTTTTCATCCCAGGTGTGGGGAGCATGGTCAGTTGCGATGATGTCGATAATGCCATCCTTCACTGCCTGTACCAGTGCATCTTGGTGCCATTTGTCTTTGACTGAAGGGTTGCACTTAATCTGAGAGCCCAGGGTCTCGTAATCATCACGGTTGAAGAACAGATGGTGGACACAAACCTCTGCGGTGATCTGTTTGTTTTCCAGCTCTTCTAACGTTTTAGCCGGTTCGAACTGATAGAGTTCATCTGCAGTAGTCAGGTGGAGGACATGCAGCCGGGTACCGTGCTCCTTAGCGAGGTTTACAGCAAGCTGAGATGATTTCAGGCAGGCTTCAGCTGAACGGATACGGGCATGTTCGTGCATTGGTACATCTTCGCCGTAGCGTTCGCGGTAAATCGCCTCCAGCTGGCTGATCATCGGTGTATCTTCACAGTGCGTGGCGATCAACACCGGGCTGTCAGCAAAAATGGCTGCCAGAGTCTCAGGATCGTTAACCAGCATATTACCGGTGGATGCCCCCATAAACACTTTGACGCCACATGCCTGGTTAGGATCCAGACGACGGATTTCGTCAATATTGTCGTTGGTCGCGCCCAGGTAAAACGCGTAGTTTGCGAAGCTGCTTTTTGCTGCGCGTTCGTATTTCTCTTCGAGTGCCTCAAGTGTAGTGGTCTGAGGGTTAACATTCGGCATTTCCATGTAGGTGGTAATGCCACCGGCCACGGCAGATTTGGATTCGGAAGCGATGGTTCCTTTAGTCGGGAAACCGGGTTCACGGAAATGAACTTGATCATCAATCATACCGGGTAACAGGTGTTTGCCTGTTGCATCAATGATCCGCGCATCAGCCGGAGCGTTGATATCTTTGCTGATTTTGGCTATCCGGCCATTGCTGACCAGTACATCCGTCAGCTCAATATTGTTTTCGTTTACGATTGTTGCGTTTTTAAACAACAGTGTGGTCATGTTCACTTCCTTTTGTCGCGAGAACGCAGGCACTTCGGAGGGAAAAGCACCCGAAAGCCGGGCTACCAGTTCGGTTTACAGGCTGTACGGCGCTATAGTCTAGCGTAAACGATTGCAGGGGTCACCAGATGTAAAAAAACGGTGGCTGTGACGCCACCGCTATCTTTGTAACGAGATGTTATATCCCTCGGCCTCAAGATGCCGACTTTGGCGAGAGCTGACGAAGTATCAGCCGGTTAAAGCGTAAACCGGTGAACAAGCTCATTTTGAATATGTGCTTGCTCATCAATGACGTGCCCGGCATTGGCGACTTCCTCCATCGATTGGTAGCTTTCTTCTGTCAGATGGCTGATTTCTTCAATGTTCCTGGATATATCAGTCGAAACCTTCCGTTGCTCATCCGCAGCTTGGGCTATTTGGCTGCTCATGTCGCTAATTAACAGGATTGCTGCTTCAATTTCTTCCATGGCGCTGTTGGCATCAGAGGCGAGAATGATGCTGGCTTCCATTTCCTGGACGCAATCCTGCATCACTGTCATTGCGGATGTAGAACTTTCCTGCAACCTGCCAATCATTGATTCAATCTCGGCAGTGGAGTCGGTAGTGCGTTTTGCCAATACCCGGACTTCATCGGCAACCACTGCAAAACCTCGTCCCTGTTCACCAGCTCTGGCAGCTTCAATTGCAGCGTTCAATGCGAGGAGGTTTGTCTGGTCGGCTATGTTGCGGATGACATCCAAGATTGAACCGATGCTGAGGCTCATATCTTTCAATGAACTGACAGCATCAGCCGATTCGTTCAGGCGGTTTGACAGTTCATGGGAAGTGCTGATGTTGCGGCTCATGACATCGCGACCGCGGCCAGCTGATTCACTGACTTCATGAACCTGTTGCAGTGTGCTTTGCGCACTGGTTGAAACCGCTTCAGCAGAGTGGTCCATTTCTGTCATTGCTGCGGCAACGGTTGTCGTCTGGCTGCGTTGTTGATTGAGCTTTTCTTTTGCTGATTGGGTTGCTGCCTGGTTTTCTTCAGCGATTTGCGCCTGTTGTTCTGCACCGCTCTGGATTTCACGGAGCACTCCCTGAAGTTGATTAGCCAGGGTATTGATATGGCCGCTAAGCGCGCCAAACTCATCGTGCTGAATAATCGCAATACGTTTGGTCATATTCCCGGATGCAAGGCTCTCCAGCGTTGACATCATATTGCTGATTGGGCGTCTGACGGAACGTGAGAGATGCCAGCCGGTGAAAACTACCAGCGCAATCACGATCGACCCTAGCAGCAGAGTTCGGAATATCCCTCTGCGGTATTCTTCTGAGGCCTGATTGATGGCGGCATTCATTTGTTGTTGTGCTATCCCGCGGAATTCTGCCAGCGTGACCATGGTTTGATCGACTTCTTTGGACAGGTTCGAGATATTGGTATTGAGCGCAGAGGAGGCTAGGACAAATTCCTGGTGTTTGTCGAGAACGCCGCCTTTCTTACCTACATCCGTTATAAACTGACCAACCAACGGATCGAAGCGTTCTTTCAGCGCCGGCATCTGGTTCGTAATACCCCGGTAAGCATAGTTGAGGTGGGTAACGCTCTTATTGTTGCCGGACACTGCTTTTTCTATCGCAGCGATATCGCGCGTTGCAAGCGCATCGGATGTAATGCGTTCTGCATCGGCGAGCTTAACAAAATAGCTCTTGGACAGGACCTTGGCGGTGGTATTGCCCTGGCTGTTAATCATCTCCTTCATACCGGTATTCAATTCGGTAAACAGAGATTGGTAGCGGCGCACATATTGTTGGAGTTCAGTTTCTGCGAGGTGCAGTTTTTCAACGTTTCGAATAGCCTCAGCGGCTTCGGAGAAATAACTGTCTTGCTGAGCCTGAAGTGAGACCAACTGGTTCTTTAGCTGTGGATAGTTCTCAGCGAAATTGCTCAACGCAGTAAAGGCAGAATCAAAGCTGTCTTTTGCAGCGGCGAAACGTTTTTCAACGTCCTGAGTGCTACCGGTATTATCAGTTGCCAGGTAGTCTTTAAACACTTTATCAGCTTCAAGCAGGCTGACACTCACCTCGTTGGACAGGGTGACGAGTGGAACGCTTTCGCCGGTGACTTGCCCTAACTGTTTATGAATGTTACCGGCACCATCAAGTGTCCAGAGATTAGACGCGACAAAGGCCAGTATCAGAACGCTGAACCCGGCATACATCTGACGAACAACGGAACGCTGTTTTACTTTCATAACAATAATCCACCAAAAACCATTTCTCTTGTCTCTCCGGCAGGGCAGTCATGCGTCGTGGAAATGGATAGAAGAGATTTCAATCCTGCAGGAAATAAGAATTACGCGACGCGAAAAAAAGTTCTAATGACTCTATCGTCATTACCTTGGCAAACTGAATCATTTCGCCCATTCGGGGGGCGAAACTTAGAGTTGAAACGCAAACTTTTCATTATGTTAAGGGGAAGGTCACGAATTGGACAAAACGGTGTTCATATTGCTCAGGAAGTCAGATTCCCGCATACTGATAGCTGTCATTTATCATTTCTGGTTTCCTCAGGAGTAGCCTGTGTCGGAAGAGACCATTTTCAGCAAGATTATTAACCGGGAAATTCCTGCAGACATCGTTTACCAAGACGAGCTGGTGACCGCTTTTCGCGATATCAACCCGCGTGCGCCCAGCCATATTCTGATTGTCCCTAACCGTCACATTCCCACAGTAAACGATGCAACTGACAGCGATGAAGCAGCCTTTGGCCGGATGTTTACTGTCGTCCGCAATATTGCCAAAAGTGAGGGAATCAGCGAGAGCGGCTATCGCCTGATCGTTAACTGTAATAAACATGGTGGCCAGGAGGTTTACCATATCCACATGCATCTGGTTGGCGGGAAGCCTCTGGGTCCGATGCTGATCGGTTAATGTTGCCGACAAGGTCGCTTCGAGTCGTACCGAGATGATGTCCAAAAATTACCGATTGGCGCTGGTTTTTGCCACCAGTGTCTTTATCAGTGCTTGCAGTAACCTGTCCGTTTATAACCTTTTCAGTCATTATTCCCGGGTGACTGCCGAGTCCCGAGCGAGTCTTTTAGCGGGTAATTACCTCGCAGCACAAACAGAATTGCCTGAGAGTGGCAGCTATCCGTTGTTGTCAGACCTGGAAAGAGGGCGCCTGGCAATGCTTGCTGGTTCTCACTCGCAAAGCTTTGATGCGCTCAAATCCGCTGATAAAAAAGCGCGTCAACTTGAGGAAAACCCGGACTTACAGGTTTCAGAATTGTTGAACTCTGTGGGATCAGCGGTCACTAATGACAACTTGCTGACCTTCTATCCGGCTGACTACGAGTCAGGCTTTCTGCACCTGTATCTCGCGTTGGAGTACCTCCAACGCGATGATCTTCAGGGCGCCTTGGTGGAAATTCGTCGTGCGGAACAGGTTCAGGATGTGGCGAGAAAGAACCGGGAAAACCTTTTAAACCGCGCTGCTGCGTTAGCGAAAGAAAACCGGATTGAAGAAAACGTTGGAGCTGTGCTTTCTCGGTATCCTGATGCCGGTGAGACGTTGAAAGCGGTTCAGAATGGTTATCTCTATTTTCTGTCGGGTCTGCTTTATGAAGTGACCGGCGATTACAACAATGCCTTTATTGATTATGGTCGGTCGCTGGCTATCTCCCCCGAAAGCAACATGTTGGCGCAATCCACCATGCGCGTCGCGTATCTGCAGGGCAGGAATGCAGCACTGAAAAAACTGGAAAAACGTTATGGGAAATTCCATCCACTAAGGAAAGACAGCAGCAGGTTGGTCATTCTGTCTGAAGAAGGTGTGGTGGAAGCAAAAAAAGGCTGGGATTTAAACCTCTGGTTACCTGATGGCAGCGGGTATCTCAACAGTTACAGCCTTGCGATGCCTTATTACACCGGCAAACCGGTTGCACCGCCTTTACCTGTTTACATTAATGGCAAGATGAAGAAACTCGACCAGGTTGCGAATGTCAACCTGATGGCAAGACAGGCGCTGTCTGAAAAGCTACCTGTGTTAATAACACGGCAGATCATTCGAGTTATTGCTAAAAGTGAGTTGCGGCGTGCGCTTGAAGAGAGCGATCAGAATGTCGGTAACTTTGTCGGCAATGTCCTTAATACGCTGACGGAGCAACCTGATACCCGGGCTTGGTTCTCACTGCCGGAATCCGTGGCAATTTACTCGGGGTTTTTTAAACCTCAAAGTCTTATAATCCGAGCAGGAAAATCTGAGATAACTGCAGAATTAAAGAAAGGCCATATAACAATCGTCTGGCTTTCCCGTCAGGGAGAAGGCATGGCGTATTGGTCAAAAACAATAGGAGGTCTCTAGTGAGACTTTTGCGATTATCCTGGCGATTGGCTTGTTGGCGGGTTGTGCGCAAAATACAGCCGGCATCAGCATAGAGAGCAGGAGTCAGCATGTGGTTCTAGCTGATCATGGTTTAGCTTCATCGTTGGAATTTGGTTCGGCGGAATCGCTGTCGGTCAATGACCATCTGAAAGCAATGGTGAGCGTGACCAGCAAAGTTGCCAGTACCCAGACCCTTGAGTACCGATTTTACTGGTACAACGCACAGGGGTTGGAGGTGAACGTTCGAAAGGAACCGTGGCGACATGTAACGTTGACAGGCTTTGATTCAACCACGCTTGAAGCGATGTCAGTCAGTCCTGATGCGGTGAATTACCGCGTTGTGGTGAAATCTCAGAATTAAAAAGGGTGTTAGATGAATAAAGGTATTTGGGCGCTTGTAGGGTTGGCACTTGTTCTGGGTGGTTGTACCAATCAGGTTCGTTACGGTGATGCTGAAGCCGTTGAAACAACGACCATTGAGTTTGGTTCATCAGATTTGCAAAAAATCGCCAGTGATATGACTGACAGTATGTTGTCTTCACCGGCAGTGGCGTCCCTGACAAAAAGCGAGCGTCCTATCGTATTTGTTGAGTCAATCAAGAATAAAACGGCTGAGCACATCGATACTGAATCCATTACAGACACTATCAGCACTCGTCTTCTGAATTCCGGAGAGTTCCGTTTTGTCGATATGGGGCGCGTTGATGCGGTTCGTAAGCAACTTGACTTCCAGAACAATGACCAATTGGTGAACCCGGCTACCGCCATCCAGTTCGGTCGTATGGTCGGCGCGCAATACATGCTGTATGGCAACCTTGCCAGCATTGTTAAGCGTGATGGTAACGACAAAGACGTGTACTACAAAATGACCATGCGACTGATGGACTTGCAAACCGGACTGATTGAATGGCTGATGAAAGCCAGATTCGCAAAGAAGAGTCCAGAGCCCTGATCGGTTGGTAATTCAGGGCAACCCCAACTTGCAGGAATATCCTCAACTACCCGGTGATCTGGCTTCCCGGATCACTGCGGCCACCCCCTTGAGCGGGGGACTCTCAAACCGCTGTTGGAAGCTGACCGATATCTCGGGAAACCAATTTGTCTGGCGCCCGGTTTCAAAGGCGTCGGGCTGTTTTGGCGTGAATCGTGAGCATGAATGGGCGGTACAAAAAATTGCGAGCCGTGCGGGGCTGGCCCCGGACCCGGTAACGCTCTATGCGGAAGGTTTGCTGATAGAGTGGGTGGAAGGACAGGTGTGCGAACCGGATACGGTGGGGCAAGAAGACGTGTTAAGCCTCCTTGGCAAGGTCCATAAGCTGGCGTTACCTTCACCGGTGTTTAACCTCAAGTCAAGATGCCGCCACTACTGGGAAAACCTCCCTGAAAAGAGCAAGCCTCCAGCGTTAACATCCCTTCACCAACGAATGCAAAGCGCTGCTGAGCCAATCCCTTCTTTTACTGCGTTGTGTCACCACGATTTCGGCTTTTATAACTTTATCCGGGAACCCGGTGACGCTATCAGGGTGATTGACTGGGAATACGCTGCCGCCGGGGATGCCTGTCTGGACTTGGCACTTTGTGCTTTTGCCAACGGTTATGACGTTGAAGACGCGGTACTGAATTATTGCCGTATCAATAACGTAAAATCAGAAAAAGAGTGGATTGAAACGGCACAAAACTGGATACCCTTTGTCCAATATATGGGCATACTATGGTACCTGCTTGGCGATTCCCTCTACGGTGGAACGCTGTATAAAGCGCGTGCAAATCTGCTGATGGATGAACTGGGCAGAGTGTGAAGTGAGCTATGCTGTAAAGAGCCTCGCACCCCAAACTACAAGGAGGCAAGGATGCAATCACGGCTTTTCCTACCATTTTTCATATTGTCATTTTTTTTCCTGAGTGCATGCAGCACAACCAAACTCGCCTACAACAACTTTCCTTTATGGGCGCCTTACTACATTGATGACTATGTCGATTTGAACAGAAACCAGGGAAATCTGTTGGATACCCAGTTAAACCGATTTCTTGACTGGCACAGGGTAAACGAACTCCCTGAACTTCAGGCGTTGCTTGCTATGGTTCAGAAAGATGTTGAAACCGGTGCGATGGATTACAGCCGGATACAGGCCTATCACAATCTTTCAAACCAGCGTCTGGAGAAAACCATCTATGGGTTTATCCCAACGTTGGCGGCAGTTGTTCCCAAGTTGTCTGATGAACAAGCAAAAGAACTCAAAGGTATCGTCGACAAGAAGATCGAAAAAGCGCTCCGTAAGTCGCGGGAGGGAACAAACGAGCAACAACTGGCAAGACGTGCAGAGAAACTGGAGAAGGCGGCTGAATTTTGGATTGGTGGCATAACCGACAAACAGCGAAAACTGTTGCGGGAAATGGCCGGGTACCAGTTGGAAATGCGGCCGGTATTCAATGAATTCCGGGCTCAAATTCTTACCCGTTTATATGCAATGATAGATAACCGGACGTCCATAGATCTGGATGCAGAGCTCCGCCTTTTTGCAAAGGACTTTGTGTACATGAACTACCCGGGAAGGGAATGGGATATCCGGTTGTTGCTTGCTCGCCGCTTTGAAGTCCTGAACCGATTGAACACTACGCTGACGGAGAAGCAAAAGACCCACTTGATAGAGCGCCTGACTTACATTCAGGATGAAATTCAGGGGTTGCACGGTCTACGCAGTGTTGCTCATATACACGATTAAAAATTAACAGAAAAGTGGGCACTGTCACATTATTGTTCCCAAGTGCCCTTATGTTTAGTGTTAGATTGATTGCGTAGTACAAGGATATTGAGGACACCAGAGTGATTATTTACCTTCACGGATTTGATTCCACAAGCCCAGGAAACCACGAAAAAGTTCTTCAACTTCAGTTTATCGATCCCGATGTCCGATTCGTTAACTACAGCACCCTTCACCCGAAACATGACATGCAACATCTGCTCAAGGAAGTGCATAAAGCCGTGGAATTGTCTGATGACCCGGCTCCATTGATTTGCGGTGTCGGTCTGGGTGGGTATTGGTCTGAAAGGATAGGGTTTCTCTGCGGTATCAAGCAGATGATTTTTAACCCTAACCTGCATCCTGAACACAATATGGAAGGGAAAATTGACCGCCCGGAAGAGTACGAGGATATCGCGACCAAGTGCGTTGAGAATTTCCGGGTTAAAAATGCCGGCAAATGTGTCGTTGTGCTGTCACGTAATGACGAAACCATGGACACAAAAAAAACGGCTGAAGAGCTTGGCGAGTTTTACGATGTCGTTTGGGACGAAGAGCAGTCTCACAAATTTAAGAAGATTTCTCACCACCTTCAGGCGATGAAAGCGTTCAAAAACGGATAGGGAAATTAACAATAAAACAGCCACACAATCGTGGCTGTTTTTTATCGCTGGCGCGGAAGGTACAGACAGGCACACAGGCCGCCCAGTTCTGATCGGGTGAGTGACAGCCTGCCCTGGTAAGCAGCAACTACATCGACCACAATACTCAGGCCGAGGCCCGACCCCGGGGTATGCTCATCTATGCGTTTGCCTCTTTGCAACGCTTGCTGGCATTCATGTTCGGTCATGCCGGGGCCATCATCTTCCACATAGACTTCGACCATGTTTTCACTGGCTCTGGTGTGGATCCACAACCCGTTTTCCGCCCACTTAAAGGCGTTTTCAATCAGGTTTCCTGCCATTTCATCAAAGTCTTTCGCATCAACGGCG
The DNA here is from genome assembly GCA_001310455.1 of Photobacterium sp. JCM 19050. Taxonomy (GTDB): domain Bacteria; phylum Pseudomonadota; class Gammaproteobacteria; order Enterobacterales; family Vibrionaceae; genus Parasalinivibrio. The sequence continues at coordinate 48,483 of BAXG01000021.1, read as the reverse complement.
ACTTTCAGTGCCGGGTCAGCTTCAAGGTTAACTGCCAGCCCCTTAATCTGGTAGAGCCTTTCGAATGCAGATGCCGCATTTTTGCACTGCTGATAGGGTGAGCAGGACGCCCCCAGAATACGGGCAGAACCAGCCAACCGCGCCCGCGCAAGGTGATACTCAACGTGCTGGCGCATGGTATTTAACTGAGACAGAAGCAGTGCTTTATCGGGCTCATTGTCTGAGTCCAAATCATTTTGCATAACGCTGATTGGCGTTTTCAGCGCATGGGCGAGGTTACCGGTATGCGTCCGTGCTCTTTCAAGCAAGGAACGGTAATGGGTAACCAAGGTATTGATATCGTTAGTCAGCGGTGAAATTTCAGGCGGGTAGGTGCCTTTGAAACTCTCCTGCTTTCCCTGACGAATACGGTCTAGTTCTTTTCTCAATTGGCTAAGCGGTGCAAGACCCAACTGAGCTGAAAGGCGAGCACCAGCAATACACCGAGGGTCATCAGGCCCAGGCCGATATAGATACTGCCCCGGATGTTTTTTAGCGCTTTGTGCATATTGGAAAGCTGCACGGCCACGCTGAGCCAATAGGTCTCCTGGCTGCCGGGAAGCTTAATACGTTGCTGGATGACGAGGAGCTGCTGTTTTTGGGGGCCTTTTGTCTCGGTTGTGATGAGACCGCTGACTTTAGAAAGATGCCTGAACGACAACGCCTGATCCCACAGCGAACGAGAGCGAAGAATGACATTGCTGCGGCTTTCGACCTGCCAGTAGTGACCGGAATAGGGCTGCTGAAAACGCGGGTCGGAGAGTCTGCCGGATAATGCCGGTTCGTGGGTTTGGGCATCAATGTCGAGGTTAGCGATAAGATCATCAAGGCTTACCGTCATTTCATTAACCATTTCAGTTTGCAGGTATTTCACCACAAACCGCTCAATGCTAACCCCGGTTATGCCAAGTAAAACCAGACAACAAAGCCCTGCGCCGATCAGTAATCGCTTTCTGAGGGAAAGCATCACGAACCCTCAGGGATACGGTAACCAAGGCCTCGCACAGTTTCGATAAGGTCACTGCCGAGCTTTTACGTATGCGCCCGATAAAAACTTCTACCGTATTGGAATCACGGTCGAAATCCTGCGCGTAAATGTGCTCAATCAGCGTAGAACGTGATACTACCTTGCCTTTGTTCAGCATCAGGTAGCCAAGCACTTTAAGTTCATGTGCGGTCAATGATACCGCCAAACCGTCGCAGGTAACTTGCGATGTAGAGATGTCCAAGCGGACATTGCCTGCGGTCAGGACAGAGCTTGCGTGGCCTGCGGCCCGGCGTACAAGTGCATGGACCCTGGCAACCAGTTCACCCATCTGGAAAGGTTTAGACAAGTAATCATCGGCCCCCGCATTCAGGCCTTCAATGCGTTCATGCAGTTCAGCACGGGCAGTAAGGATAATCACAGGAAAGGTGTAACCGGCAGAGCGCCAGCGTTTAAGCACGGTCAGGCCATCGATTTTTGGAAGGCCCAAATCGAGGACCACAGCGTCATATTGTTCAACGGTTCCGGCAAAATGAGCCTGTTCGCCGTCATACGCAGAATCTACGGTAAAGCCTGCTGGGTGAGTTGGTCATGGAGCTGGCGCGCCAATTGGGGTTCTCTTCGACAACCAGTATTTTCATTGTTCTGTTGATTTCCGGAGGTAATCGGCAAAAAACTTCTCTAGGTTATGGCCTTTGACCGAGAGGATTTCAAGGGAACTGGCGTTCAGTTCCATTTTTACGACATTGCGCCGCTGGTCCAGCATTCGGATTTCATAGATCCAAATACCGTCTTCCTCTTCCACTTCAACCTTGACGATTTTTGCGGTTGGATTGAGTGCGTTCAGCTTTTGCAGCAGTTCATTGTAAGGCCGTATCTCTCCCTCATCGACTGCCGCTTTGACTTCATCCCAGTCTTCATCATATTTTAGATGCGGCGAAGCGATGGCGAAGTTGGCCAGCAGAGCAAGGGACAGGATCAATAAGGAAGCGGTCATTTTCTTCATAATTCCCAATCTAACCCACCAAATCTGAACAGCCAATGAATAGGAAATAAATATGAGAGTGCTATTGCTGATTTTAGGCCTGTTTTCCTCAACGATGCTCTGGGCGCAAGACAGTCCACAGTCGTCTGGTGGCGAGCCGCTGCGCACATCTGTACCGGAAATTGTCAGGCAGATGGTCAGTCTTGGGTATCACGATATCAATGAAGTGGAATGGGACATGGACGAAGAGAAATTTGAAGCGGAAGCAAAAGACGCCGCGGGCAAAAATGTGGAGGTTGAGTTCTCACTGAGCGGTGAAGTAATCGATGTAGAGTATGAATAGTCATCTGTAACAAAATTACGAATCGGGATGTCGTTGCGGAAAAAAACAACAAATGAGCTTCCTTCTCAGTGTTAGAAATTGATTGAGATCAAAGAAAAGGTATAATGGTCTTACCGATAAAGTGAGGCGTGAATCACGAAAATTGACCTGTGCCGCGGAATTATTAATCAAAACAACCCAATCCGCTCAGCCTTAGCGCAGTGACATTTAAGCATTCGACATCCCACGCTCTCTAAAATCCGCACAAGTTTTGTAATAATTTTTCAGTCTTGTCTTGAAGGAAGTGATTGTGCTTAAAATCGTAGTCGTTGGTGGTGGTGCAGGCGGTTTGGAGCTTGCCACAAAACTGGGCCGTACCCTTGGCCGTAAACGTCGTGCAACTGTAACGCTGGTAGATCGAAACTCCAGTCACTTGTGGAAACCGCTGCTTCATGAAGTGGCTACCGGTTCACTGGACGAAGGCGTTGATGCCCTGAGCTACCGGGCACATGCTCGTAATCATCATTTCGATTTCCAACTCGGTAGTCTGTGTAGCATTGACCGCGATAAGAAGACCATCACCCTGGCTGCGATGGAAGATGAAGATGGTGACCTGCTCATGCCTGAACGGGAAATCAGCTACGATATTCTGGTAATGGCCATTGGCTCCCGTTCAAATGACTTTAATACCGCGGGTGTCCGCGAGCATTGTATCTTCCTCGACAGCCTGAACAGGCTAACCGTTTCCGCAACGAGATGAACAATGCGTTCCTCAAACTGCATGCCATGGGCGGCAAAGGGGAAGTGGAAATTGCAATCGTAGGCGGTGGTGCGACCGGCGTTGAGCTCTCAGCCGAGCTTCACAACGCGATTAAAGAACTGCACAACTATGGTTTCGGCGACCTGGACAGCAGCAAGCTGAAAGTCACCCTGGTGGAAGCCGGTGAACGTATCCTGCCTGCTCTGCCACCGCGTATTTCCGGTGCCGCGCATCAGGAACTGGTTAAGCTTGGCGTAAACGTACGTACCAGCACCATGATTGTTAAGGCAGACGAGAAGGGCTCCACACCAAAGATGGTGACCTGATTCGTGCAGAAATCATGGTGTGGGCTGCAGGTATCAAAGCACCTGATTTCCTGAAAGACTTCGGTGGGCTGGAAACCAATCGAATCAACCAACTTGTGGTGAAACCTACGCTGCAGACTACCAACGACGAAGACATTTTTGTTATCGGCGACTGTGCATCCTGTGTTCAGGAAGATGGTTCATTTGTTCCGCCTCGAGCCCAGTCTGCGCACCAGATGGCGAGTCGCTGTTTCAGCAATATCGTCGCCAAGATCACTGAGCGTGAAATGAAGCCGTATATCTACAAAGATCACGGTTCCCTGGTCTCTCTGAGCCGCTTCTCAACGGTCGGCAGCCTGATGGGCAACCTGACCCGTGGTTCAATGATGGTTGAAGGCCGGATCGCTCGTATTGTTTATATTTCCCTGTACCGCCTGCACCAGATTGCGCTGCATGGGTACCTCAAGACCGGTCTTATTATGCTGGTGGGCCGTATTAACCGTGTGTTGCGCCCGAACCTGAAACTGCACTGACAGAGCTTTTTTATACAAATGAACCCGGCAATTTGCCGGGTTTTTTAATGTTTGTTAAACACCAGATCGTTTCTGAACAGAGTATGAATAATGCTATCAGTAAGTATTCAGACTGAAAGGGGGAAAATTGGGTTTATCAAAAAGGAATAACAACAAGGTTCTCCAAATGGCTAAGAAAACCCTTCTGTCACTCGCACTTATCGCATCAATGGCACCTGCGCTTGCAATGGCAGGAAACAATACTGACGGTAAGCCGGTTGGTATCAATTTCAATGGCCCGAAAGAGGTGGATACCGTTGCGCAGCTGTTGGACAACGCAAACTTTTTCTCAGAGCGTAACACTATCGTGGAAGGCAAATTGGTCAAGCAAATGACCAAAGACACCTTTATGTTCTCTGATGGCAGCGGTGCTGAAATCCGTGTAGAGATGGACGATGACATTTCTGTGCCGCAGGCAATTACCCCGTCAACCAAGGTTCGCCTGTATGGTGACTACGAGCTTGGTAATGCGCCGAAGATTGAAGTGGAACGCGTAGAAATCCTGAATTGATTGTTGGCCGGCACACTTGTTCTCAGGAACCGGATAACCCAAGTAAAAGGACATCTTTCCAGATGTCCTTTTTTTGTGCCTGCTGGATGTAACGGGTTACTTGCCCAACATGCGTGACACTGTCACGTCTTTGTCAACAAGATGGTGTTTCACCGCGCCGAGGATGTGAAGCACGATTGCCAGAACCATGATCGGAACCAATGCGTTATGGACAACGTGGCCCAGCCCGGCAAGGGTTTCATTGAGAGGCAACGCTTTGGCCGGGTTGTCCGGATTCGGATTACGGGCAATGAGCTCCATACCAAATACGGCCAGTCCATTACCACCTGCGACTGACATCATTAAGCCTGAAACCGGAAAAAGAGCGGTACCGGTTATCAATATCCAATGTACTGCTCTGGCGGCTTTTTTCTGCCATTCTGCAGAGTCCGAAGCATCTTCGGGCCATCCCTCTTTCATTCGCCATGCTATCCGGGCCAAAATGACAAACAGGGCGACAAAGCCAAGTGACTTGTGAATCGGGTAGAGGGCGAAGGTCTCTGTTTCATGCATGTAAATGCCCATTGCCATGATGACCAGCATGGCAAAGGCAACAATCCAGTGAAGAGATATAGTCGTTTTAGAAAGTTTCTCTTTTGTCATGCTCACGTTACCTTAATGTTGTTGTGGTTTTGTGGGGATTTTGCTTACCTCCAGAAAATCAGGCAACAAAAATTACGCATCTTTACAATTGTTGAAGAGATAAAAAGAAATGCCATTGAAGTATCTAGAAGTTGAAACATCGGATAATCCGGATGCCTGTGTTATCTGGCTTCACGGCCTCGGTGCCAGCGGCCATGATTTTGAAGCCGCCGTTCCGGAGCTGGGATTGGATGAATCCCTGAAAATCCGTTTTATCTTCCCTCATGCCCCGCAGATTCCCGTGACTGTAAACGGAGGCTATGTGATGCCTGCCTGGTACGATATTTTGCAGATGGGAGAAGGCCGTAAGATCAATAAAGCGCAGTTGATTGACTCTGCTGATGCAGTAACAGACCTCATCAATCAGCAAGTGGAAAATGGCATTCACAGTGAGCGAATTGTGATTGCCGGATTTTCCCAGGGAGGGGCGGTGGCGTACCACACCGCCTTGTCTTACCCCAAGAAACTGGCAGGACTCCTCGCGCTTTCAACATATTTCGCGACGGCACAGGATGTTAAACTACAATCTACAAATTCTGCGTTGCCGGTGATGGTGATGCATGGTGAGTATGACCCCGTTGTGCTGCCTTCACTGGGACGGGAAGCGCTTGGAGAACTGGTGACACTCGGCATTGTGCCTGTTTGGAAAACGTATGCGATGGAACACGCTGTTTGCATGCCTCAGCTCAGGGATATAGGCCGATGGATCGAAACACAATTGTCTTAGCGTCTTGAGTGTAAGGATTACTTGTATGGAGACGACCGGGAACTGCCGCTGCAACGCTGTGACTGTCCGGGTATCCGCAGACATACAAACCGGGGAGTTACAGCCCCGAAGGTGTGACTGTGACTATTGCCGGAGTAAGCCTTCAGGTCTGATCAGCCACCCTTCAATGCAGGTATCGGTTGGCGTTCCGCTGTCTGCGTTGAAGGCGGAAAAGAACGGAGATCGCCTTGCGACGTTTTTCCGATGCAAAACTTGCGATGACCTGATTGCCGTCGGTGGTGAAATAGACGGTGAATGGAGAGGCGCAGTAAACGCAGACCTCTTGGCGTGCCGTGCAGAATTTGGCGATGATGTTGCGATAAGCCCCAAAACACTCTCACCGTCGGAAAAGCAGGCAAGATGGAAGATGCTCTGGGGCCGGATTACTGATCTGTCTGACGCTTTAACACTGCAGTTGGTCAATCAGGTATTGCCTTACTTTGGTCGACAACCAGCTTTGGACATCACCCGGTACGGCATTGCCCGGCCGGATAACGTGGTAGCTTAGCTGGTTGCGGGCTTCTCCGTGGCGTAACACACTGAGTTGTGTTTGTTGCAGCTCATTTTTCATTAACGCGACCGGCACTCTGGCCCAACCCAGCCCGTCTACGGCCGCATCCCGGATGTATTCGTAAAATGTCAGCGCAATGTAGTCTTCCGAAATCTCGCCGCGTTTAGGCATCAGCGTGGGTTCGAGATGGGAAAGGGTGATTTCAGTGTGTTGTGCAAGGTCTGTATTGGAGACATAGCTCAGACGGCTGAGGTTGTGCTCGGGCGAACAGACCAGGTAGACGTCCATATTCCCCAATACCGGTGCAGTGAGGTTATCGTTTATTTCCCGACCGTCGATCATGCCGTATGCGACATCCGCGAGATTTTCGTCAACCAATGACGCAGCTCAGGTGTAGAGACCACATAGACTGATATAGCGGTGTGCGGAAACCTGGCCCGCAGATCTTTGAGCCAGGCACGCCAGAAGCGTTCAGGAATGGCATCATCCCGCGCAATGCGAAGAACCGGCTCTGTGCCGCTCATTGCCTGGGCGGCGCGGCGTAAGATGACTTCAGCGGCTGCAGTAATACGCTCGGCTTCCGGCAGGATGCTGTTTCCGAGCGGCGTGAGGGTAATCCGGTTGCCGCTTCGCTGGAACAATGGCATCCCGAGTTCATCCTCAAGGGCGGCGACGGCAGCACTTACCGTTGTCCGGCTTGCACCGTGTATCCGGGCGGCCTCCGCAATTGAGCCGGTTTTGGCAACATCGAGGAAGAGCATTAACTGACGGGTTTTCATGACTTTTTCCGAAAGGCAGGAGCAGCGAAAACTATATACCCAAATCACCTCTCGCTGAAACCAGCACCTTGAGGTGGTTTGGGTATATTGCCATTTTCTGACGCTGTAAAAAACAAAACCCCTCGCAAAGGAGGGGTTAGACAACGCATGTTGCGAATTACTGCTGGACTTTGCGCACCTGAATGACCATACCCATCAACGGGTGGTCAAGATAGTGTGTCTCTCCGCTGCGCATACGTCGTTTTTGCTTGAAGGCATAGTCCTGCAAAACACTTTCAGTCCTGTAGGTTTTTTCAATCTCCTGCAAGCCACCGAATTGAACATTGCTGTTTACCGTTTCAGGTTGCGCCGCAGTGTTACCAACCTCGGTTACAGGCGCGCCTTGCTCGTTGGTTTCAGTTCCTGGCAGTGCAGGAATATCGTCGCTTACCTTCACCAACACTTCGCGGGTACTTGGTTCACGCAGCACCATATCGGTTTCAAGGAACAGATAATGCTGAACATAAACCCGGAGGATACCATCCAGCTCAAACAGACCACCTGTTGAATGGGCTGCATCGTATGCCGGGTCAAGTGGGGCGGCGTTGAGGCTGCTTCCATCCGGGCGGAACATATCTGCCCAGTTTTTACCTGCACTCAGGCGAAGTTTAGGCATATATGGACGGGCTCCGTCACCCTGACGCCAGGCCATATGTACCAGAGGGGTGAAACCGGCATGATTCCGCAGTTTCTGGTATTCGCTGTTCAGTTCCCACTGGTTTTGAGGCAACAAGGTAATACCACGTTTTCTCAGGGCTGCTTTATCAGACAGGGAGATTGAGTTGGCGTAATCAATATCAACCAGCTTTTCAGGCCAGTGTTCATTGACAGTTGCCGGATCCTGGTTCCGTTTGAACAGAATAATTTCCACATCAAACAGGCGCTGGGCAAAGCTGGGCCAGCTGACGAGGAAAAGCAGAAGAAAGACCAGTCTCTTCAAAATATGACTCCGTTTAAAACAAGTCCGGGCAGGCTGTTAAGCCTGCACCGCAGTCACTTTATGATTTTCAAATTGCTCAATGAGCGTTTGTGCAAACCGGATGCGATCCGGGTTTTCCTTAATCGCTTCGACCACCTTCAGGCGGGCAGGGCCATCCAGGCGGTAAGTCTGTGGGCTCGATTGTAACAGACCCACCAGAAAAGCGGGATCAATCGGTGCATTTTCATTAAATTCAATGGCTCCGCCCAACGGCCCCAGCTCCAGCTTGCGGATACCGAGCTCAGTGGCTGACAGTTTCAGGCGCGCCAGCGTCAGCAGGTTTTTCGCCGGTTCAGGCAACATACCGAAGCGGTCAATCAACTCAACACGAAGTTCATCCAGCTCATCATCATTGGACGCACTGGCCACACGCTTGTACAACGACAGCCGGGTGTTGATATCTGGCATGTAATCATCCGGAAGCAGGGCAGGGACACGGAGTTCCACTTCGGTCTGCTCGTTAAGCAAATCGTCCAGTGACGGTTCCTTACCTTCTTTCAGCGCGTCAACTGCCTGTTCCAGCATTTCCATATACAGCGTGAAGCCAACGGTCTGGATCTGGCCGCTCTGTTCATCACCGAGCAGTTCTCCGGCTCCGCGGATCTCAAGGTCATGGGTTGCCAGGGTAAAGCCGGCACCGAGATCTTCCAGTGACGCGATAGCTTCAAGGCGTTTTGCCGCATCTTTTGACATACGCTTAGGGTGCGGCGTCAGCAGATAGGCGTATGCCTGGTGGTGGGAACGGCCAACCCGGCCGCGCAACTGGTGAAGCTGTGCCAGGCCGAAGTTATCGGCGCGGTTGATGATGATGGTGTTAGCCGTCGGCACATCAATACCGGTTTCGATGATTGTCGTACACACCAGCACATTGAAGCGCTGGTGGTAGAAGTCGGTCATGATGCGTTCAAGCTCACGCTCACGCATTTGCCCGTGGGCGACAGTGATGCGAGCGTCCGGCACCAACTCCGCAAGGTCGGCGGCCGCTTTTTCGATGGATTCGACATCGTTATGCAGGAAGTAAACTTGTCCACCACGCATGATTTCACGCAGGATAGCTTCCTTCACGGTGACTTCATCGCGCTCACGCACAAATGTCTTCACCGCGAGGCGGCGAGAAGGTGGCGTTGCGATAATCGACAGGTCCCGGATGCCGCTCATGGCCATATTGAGGGTACGAGGAATCGGCGTTGCGGTCAGGGTCAGGATATCGACATCAGCCGCATGGCTTTGATTTTCTCTTTCTGGCGAACACCAAAGCGGTGCTCTTCATCCACAATAAGCAGTCCCAGATCAGCAAATTTGATGGTGCCTTGAAGCAATTTGTGGGTACCAATCAGGATATCCACCTTGCCGGCGTCTACATCAGCAAGAATCTGGCTCTGTTCCTTGGCTGACTTAAAACGTGAAAGCACTTCTACCCTTACCGGAAGGTTGGCAAAACGGTCACGGAAGTTTTCAAAGTGCTGTTGGGCGAGCAGGGTAGTCGGCACCAGAACCGCAACCTGTTTAGCGTTGTGAACAGCCAGAAATGCCGCGCGCATCGCCACTTCTGTTTTTCCGAAGCCCACGTCACCACATACAAGACGATCCATAGCAATAGGACGACACATGTCTGACAGCACTGCGTTGATTGCCAATGCCTGATCGTGGGTTTCCTCAAACGGGAAACCGTTGCAGAAATCCATATAAGCTTCGTGGTCATGCTTGAACGCAAAGCCGGGTTTAACCGCGCGTTTGGCATAAACATCAAGAAGTTCAGCAGCAACGTCCCGAACCTTTTCTGCTGCTTTTCGGCGCGCTTTCTCCCACGCTTCACCGCCGAGTTTGTGCAGCGGCGCCGCTTCTTCCGCACCGCCGGTGTAGCGGGTGAGCAGATGAAGCGAGGAGACCGGGACATAAAGCTTGGACCCTTTCTGATATTCCAGGGTGACAAATTCTGTTGTCAGGCCGCCGGCTTCGAGGGTTTGCAGCCCTTCATATCGTCCGATGCCGTGCTTGAGGTGGACAACCGGCTGACCGGGCTGGAGCTCTGCCAGAGTCCGGATGATGGTTTCACTGCTGACGGCGGCTTTTTTATCATTGCGACGGCGACGCTGCGCAACGCGTTCGCCGAAGAGGTCGGTTTCACAAATGAGGCAAAACCGGCGTCTTCAAGAATAAACCCGTTTTCTGCCGGGCCGATAATCAATGTCACCCGGCTAGGGGCATCCAGCGCCTCATACACAGAATGACAGACCTGTGGGCGAAGTTTGATGCGTGAAAGCATATCGAGCAGGGCTTCACGTCGGCCTTCTGATTCGACGGAAAAGACGACCTTGCCGCTGAATTGCTCGCAAAACTGGCGCAATGCCCCCATCGGCTCTTTGAGCTGGTGGTTTACATTCAGATCAGGTAATGCCCGGCAACGGATATTTATTCGCCAGCTTTTGCCTTCGACCTCTGCATCGGTGAGCATGATGCGGGGGATTGGCTTGAGCCGAGAGAACATTTCATCCGTATCCAGCCACAGTGATTTCGGGGAGAGCAGCGGGCGCATAGGGTCAACGCGACGCTGGTCATACCGGTTATCTGCATCCGCAAGAAACTGTTTCCCCGCCTGTTCCAAATCACCGACTGAGATAACAAGCGTGTTGTCCGGCAGATAATCAAACAGGGTTTCCATTTCATCAAAGAACAGGGGTTGCCAATACTCTATACCGGCCGGAAGGGTGCGTTTGCTGACTTGCTGATAGACGGATTCCGGTTCGCGGCGGGCGTCAAACTGTTCGCGCCAGCGCACGCGGAACTGTTCAATTGCATCGGCATCTGTCGGAAATTCACGGGCAGGAAGCAGGCTGATACTGTCGATTTCTGTCGTCGAGCGTTGTGTTTCCGGGTCAAATTCCCTGATGGTATCAATTTCGTCGTCGAAGAAATCGATACGAAGAGGCTGGTGGCTGCCCATAGGGAACAGATCCAGAATAGAGCCTCGGGAAGCATATTCGCCGTGTTCCATTACCTGGTCAACATGCCGGTAACCCGCGCTCTCCAACTGGTCACGAAGCTTTTCGAGAGACAGCAAATCCCCTTTTTTAACAACCAGGGCGTGTCGGGTCAGAAAGCTTTTGGGTAACACTCGCTGAAGAAGCGTGTTAACGGGCATGATAACCACACCGGATACCAGTTGAGGCATCTGGTAAAGCAGCGACAGACGCTCGGAAATGATGTCCTGGTGCGGGGAAAAGTTGTCGTAAGGAAGGGTCTCCCAATCTGGGAAAACCTCACACTTTTCCGGTGTGAACTGGCTGATTTCTCTTTCCAGCCGCCTCGCGTTCTGGCTGTCGGGAGTAATAAGAAGGACTGGACCATTATGCCGGTTAGCAATATCACCAATAGCCAGTGCCAGTGAGGAGCCAATAAGGTTCCCCAAATGCTGTTGCTCCCCAGCTTTTGGCGTCTGGAGAGCAGAAATAACAGGAGTTGGTTTCATCTGAAGGCGTTACTTGTTTTCTTCTCTTTTTAAGGCGCGCTGTCTTAGCAACTTTTGTTGAAGGTGAAGCGCAGCGCGGATAAGTATGTCCTGGTCCGGCTCTTGAAGCCGGGTATAGCGAATGCCAATAGCATACCTGCCTTCGACTTCTTTACAACCAAACACCTCACCATAGCAGTAGATTGCTGCAGCCGGATGATGGAGGAAGATTTTAACCCGGGCAAAGGTTCCTTTACGCAAAGGCTTATCTGAAAAATAGGTCAGGCTGCTGGCTCCGAACGTTTCGGTTTTGTGACGGAACTTAGGATTGTCCTGATTTGCCAGCATAAAATTCAGCAGAAGGTCGAGCTTTTTGTTCTGTGTGTTGAGGTAATTCAGAAGGGCGTGGCTGTTTTCAATTTTCATCGCAGCCAGGTCTTTTTCCATCGACTCATCCGATTCTGCGCATTCGCGGGCGATCCGGAACAACACCGGAATTTCAGCTTCAAAGGCTTCTTCATCCGGGACGTGTTCACCTTCCGTGAGCGGCTCAATATTGACGGTGAGGTGAGCATGTACTGAGAAATATTCGTCCTGACTCATTATTAGCTCTTTCGGTTGGTTATGGCTTGATTATCACGCAGGATTGGCGATGTCACAAGGTAAGTTCCTCATTTGCTGCATAAAGCGCCACTCACTGTCATAAATACGTGATGTCTTGTAGCAAGCATGGTAATCGACCTTGTCTAACGTTATCCTCAGGCCTGAAAATAAGGCAAATGTCAGAAGTTCTTCCGTATGCCGCTTATAACAGGAATCTAAAAACAAAGATGTTTTATCCATTACCCGTTTTTATCGGCTGGCGCTATGCAAGAGGGAAATCCGGGGACAAGTTCAGCCGATTTGTATCGGTGATGTCCACAGCCGGAATAACCGTTGGCGTACTGGCGCTGGTCACTGTGCTGTCCGTCATGAACGGGTTTGAAACCCAGCTTAAAGGAAGAATCCTCGGTGTGTTGCCACATGCTATTGTCGGTGGGGAACACAAGCCGGATGTGAAGACTCTCCTGACCTGGCCACACGTTACCCTGGTATCGCCGGTGCTGGAGGGGGAAGCCGTGGTTCAGAGTTCAACCAGCCTGTCAGCCGGACAGCTGTTGGGCATCGACCTACTGATCCGGACCCTATCGGTCTGCATATGATGCGAGGGTCTTTAGACAGCCTCCAACCGGGTAAATACCATATTGTCCTTGGCCGAACACTGGCAAGAAACCTGAAAGTGAGGATGGGTGACAAGGTCCGGGTTATTTCCACTCAGGCCAGCCAGTTCACGCCACTTGGCAGGGTGCCTTCTCAGCGTAACTTTACCGTTGTTGGTTTCTATGACACGGGTACAGATGTCGATGAACAGTTATTCCTGGCCAATATCAAGGATGTCGGGCGATTACTGAAGCGGTCTTCCGCCAAGGGTTACGACAGCCGGCTTTACCTGGATGACCCTTATTCGATTTCAGAGGTCGCCGGTTTTGCAGCAAATTCCGGCGTGGAATGGCGTGACTGGCGTGCCCAACGCGGTGAGCTGTTCCAGGCTGTAAAATGGAACGCAATATGATGGGGTTGATGCTGGGCCTGATTGTGCTGGTTGCGGCGTTTAACATTATCTCTGCGCTGGTGATGGTGGTGATGGAAAAGCAATCCGAAGTGGCAATCCTGAAAACGCAGGGGATGACCAACAGCCAGATCGTGTCAATTTTCGTGGTCCAGGGGGGAAGCAGCGGTGTGATTGGCGCTGTAGTAGGCGGCTTGCTTGGTACTTTGCTCTCTCTGAATATCAATACCGTGCTACCCCTGATGGGTATTAACCTCCTTGGTGGAAACTTTATGCTGCCGGTCGTGGTTGAACCTCTCCAGATTACCCTGGTTGTTGTCTGTGCTGTTTTGCTCAGTCTGGCCGCAACCCTGTTTCCTTCTTTAAAAGCGGCATCCGTACAGCCTGCCGAGGCACTGAGATATGAATAACCCATTACTCGTCTGCAACAACGTTACCAAGTGCTACCGCGAAGGGAAGCTGGAAACTGAGGTTCTGAAAGGGGTCTCATTCAGCATACAGGAAGGCGAACTGTGCGCCATTGTCGGTACCTCCGGTTCCGGCAAAAGTACGCTGCTGCATGTGCTGGGTGCATTGGATGAACTCACCGACGGCAACGTGACTTTCCAGGGGGAGGATGTCCACCGGATGGGTAACCAGGCCCAGGCTCGTTGGCGAAACCGGCACCTGGGATTTGTTTATCAGTTCCATCATTTGTTGTCGGATTTTACGGCATTGGAGAACGTTGCAATGCCGCTGCTGATAGGCGGCGCGAACACGCACGATGCCAAACAGAAAGCGACCGACATGCTGGAGACGGTGGGCTTGGGGCATCGCCTGCATCACCGCCCTTCGGAAATGTCCGGTGGTGAACGCCAGCGTGTGGCAATTGCCCGAGCGGTTGTGACTCGCCCGGCTCTGGTGTTAGCCGATGAACCAACAGGTAATTTGGACCACCAGAATGCGCTAGAAATCTACGGCCTGATGCGCCGCCTGAACCAGGAGCACGGTATGGCGTTTTTGGTGGTAACCCATGACCAGGAGCTGGCTGCAAGGATGGATCGCCAGATGAAAATGCAAGATGGTGTGCTCACCGGTGGGGACACCGTCAATGTTTAAGCCGCTGTCTCTCTATATCGCGCATCGGTTCAGCAAAAGCCGATCGCGAAACAAGCTGGTCTCTTTTATTTCTCTCTCTTCCGTCATTGGCATTGCGGTCGGCGTAATGGTGATTATCGTCGGGCTTTCCGCCATGAACGGTTTTGAAAGGGAACTGCAAAACAGGGTGCTGTCTGTTGTCCCCCACGGTGAGCTGGAGGGTGTCCGGGGACCGGTAGAGAACTGGCGGCAGTTGGTGAAAGAGGCTGAGCGGAACCCGGATGTAACCGGCGCTGCACCTTATGTCAGGTTTACCGCCTTACTGGAAAAGGGTACCAAACTGAAATCGGCGTTGGTACGCGGTATCGATCCTTCTGTCGAATCGAAATTGGGCGGGCTGGAACGTTTTGTCGGGAAAGCTGCCTGGCAAAAACTGGTTCCGGGGGAGCGAGCGCTGATCATCGGTAAAGGTATTGCTGACAGGCTGGGTGTGAAAGAAGGTGACTGGCTGACCGCAATGATCCCGCAGCCCGAAAATGAAAAAGGGCTGGCAGCGCCGACTCGCGAGCGATTGCATGTTGTGGGTATTCTTTCCCTTGGTGGTCAGATAGACCATACCCTGGCTCTGGTGCCTATTGGGGACGCCCAAAGCTACCTGGGGATGGGGGATACAGTAACCGGGGTTGAACTTAAAATGGACGATCCGATGGATTCTCGCAGGGTTGTGAGGGAAGTCGGCGCGACCGTGGATGCTTATGTCTACCTGAAAGACTGGACGCTGCAATTTGGTTACCTTCACCGGGATATCCAAATGGTGCGCACCATCATGTACCTGGTTATGGTACTGGTTATCGGCGTGGCGTGCTTTAACGTGGTATCGACTTTGATGATGTCAGTGAAAGACAGGGCTTCAGATATCGCGATATTGCGTACCATGGGGGCGAATGATTCTATGGTTCGGGGAATCTTTGTCTGGCATGGTTTGCTGACAGGGTTTTTTGGCAGTGTGGCCGGTGCAGTCCTGGGTGCATTGGGTGCGCTTTACCTGACACCGATCATCAAAAGTATCGAAAACCTGACTGGTCACCAGTTTCTCTCCGGTGATATCTATTTCGTTAACTTCCTTCCGTCACAGCTGGTTTGGACAGATGTAGTGCTGGTGATGGTTACCGCCTGGCTGCTGAGCCTTATCGCAACGTTGTATCCTGCGATGAGGGCATCCAAGCTGCATCCGGCATCGGTGCTGAGCGGGCGTTAACCGGAGGAAAGTAAGAGACTACTCTCTCTGATTTCGCTTCTGGCTCCTAAAAGAAAACGGCGTGAACTGTTTCGCAGTCACGCCGTTTTCTTTTATCCGGTTTTCAGTCTGAAAGTCTAGTCTGTCGAGAACGCTACCTTCAGTCCGATAAATTGTCCGCCTAAGCGTTAGCGTTGTATCAAGTGAATGATTTCAACCAGTCAGAATGGTGAATGAATGAGTCTGACTGGTGTTATTTCTTGTCCGCTTTGCCAGGCAGGGGAATACCGGGAATGCGGGAAAGAATACGCAGTTTGCGCTTACGCCAACTGCGAACAACGGAATAACGCCACAGACCGCGAATACCGAAGTATCCCAACAGGCGCATACCGTGCCGGTCAGGAAACAGCCCAGCAAGAAAGGCTGCCATATGGCGCTCATCTGGTGCAGCAGGTATTCCCAGGAAAGTTCGAAGTGGAAAGGTTGATGCGGAGTGTGCATCAGGAATGCGCCCAGTTTGTAGCAACCGTAAAAAAGTACCGGCATGGTGATGGGATTACTGATCCATACCAAGGCCACGGAAAGTGGAAGGTTGACGCCAAACAGGATCGCCAGACCGGCAGACATAATCATCTGGCTTGGAAGTGGAACGAATGCCATGAAAAGACCAACTGCAAACGCCCCGGAAGCAGAACGCCGGTTCAGGCACCAAAGATTGGGATCGTAAAGAAGGTTTCCAAAGACCTTCAGGGCTTTTTGTTCCCGAATCTTGTCATGATTCGGCATGAATTTTTTAATTATTTTTCTTGGCATGGCTCACGCATCTATTCGCACCAAAAACATTCTTAATCAGTTCACACTGGGTTGTGTTGCCGCCATGTCATCACTTCCCTGGTGGCCGGTAGTCCCTGACCTTACCGCGATTACGGTTTCGCTCCTTGCGTGGCTTTCCTTGTGCCTGTTAAGGCGATGGGTTATTCCGGGTCACGGTGTTTTTACCGGACTGCTTTGCGGTGTATTTATTGCGTCTTTCACTGCGACTGCATACAGCAACAACGTAGCAACGGTTAAAAATACATACGGCGTGAATAGTACCATAGTTGGGAAGGTTGACAGCCTTTTTACAGAGGATAAGTCACAGAAAAAATTCGTGCTTTCTGTGACTGAGTTAAATGGTAATCCGGTCAATAAGTTAAAGTTGAGACTCTACTGGCACAACGGTAAAACAGTGAAGCAAGGTGAAATCTGGCAGTTTTCGGTGCGGCTGAAACCGCCTAATGGCCGGGTTAACCAAGCCGGATTTGATTCGGAGCGGTATTTCGTTGGCAAGAACCTTCATGGTAAGGGAACGGTAAGGTCGGGAACCCTACTCGATGGGGCTGTTTCCTACCGTCAGCAGTTTTTCCATTTTGTAGAAACGTATTTCAATGGGAAGTCGTATGCCGCCTACTTAATCGCACTAAGCTTCGGGGATCGTTCAGGTCTTACCGCACAAGACTGGTCTGCATTAAAGAGCAGTGGGTTGCTGCACCTGATGGCGATTTCCGGGCTGCACATTGGATTAGTGTTTGGCTTAGGATGGTGGATAGGCAGGGCGGTGAGCTGTTATTGCCTGATGGCAAATTAAGCTTATTGTTGCCGCTGGTATTCGCAACATTTACTGCTGCCGCTTACGCGTGGACCGCCGGGTTTTCAGCGCCAACCCAGCGGGCAATTGTGATGTGTGTTGTGGGTGCTATTTGCCTGTTTGGTGGGCGCAAAGTTCCACCACTGACCATACTACTCCTGGTTTTGAGTATTTCGTTGGCGATTGACCTCTGGGTGTATTCAATGCCGGATTCTGGCTTTCCTATCTCGCCGTGGTGGTGCTTTTTATCCTCTACCAGCATGTTGTGGCAAAAAATACCGGAAACTGGAGATCCCGATTAAAAGCACTTTGCTGGGTGCAAATCGGAATGTTTGTTGTGATGCTGCCTGTCCAGATCATGCTGTTTGGCGGGTTCAGCCCGGTTTCTCCTGTTGCCAATCTGTTCGCCATTCCCTGGGTCAGCATAGTCACTGTCCCGTATAATCGCTGCACTGTTGACGAGCCCATTAGGTGAAATATCGAACATCTTGTGGATGCTCGCCGATTACAGTCTGTACCCTGTCATTAAACTTGCCATTGCAACCGACGGCAGTTGGGTAGATCTTCCCGGTTACCTGGTGTTGTGGGGAATATTTGTCTTTTTGTTGGTGGGCATCGCAGCGTTAGTTCCTTTGAAGTTGATAAGAATTCTGGCGATGAGCCTTTTGCTGGTTGTAGCCGGTTGGAAAAGCCGAGTGTTGCCCCGGACAGTTGGCGGTTGGATGTGCTGGATGTGGGTCATGGTCTTGCGGTCATTATCAGCAAAGAGGGTCGGGCAGTGCTTTATGATACGGCGTCAAGCTGGCCGGGTGGTTCCCTGGCCGAAATCGCTATTGCCCCCGTTCTGAACGATCTGGGGATATCAACGCTGGATGCGTTGTTTGTCAGTCACAGCGACAGGGATCATGCTGGTGGAAGGGTTTGGCTATCTGACGCCTTTCGGCCAGCTAAATTGTTTTCTGCTGCCAGTGAAGACAAAGGGCTGCCTTGTAGAGCAGGTAAAAGCTGGGACTGGCAGGGGTTAAAATTTGAGATGCTTTGGCCTCGTGAGCCGGTTTTGCATGCTGACAATGATGACTCCTGTGTAATCCGGGTATCGGACGGTTCGCAATCAGTTCTTTTGACGGGAGATATTGAACAACGGACAGAACTAGCACTTTCCCAGACGGGAGAAGTAAGGATTAAGGCAGACGTTCTTGTAGTGCCCCATCATGGCAGTAAAACATCATCTTCCTCGCATTTTATTGAGTCGGTATCACCGAAACTGGCATTGGCATCCACCGCAAGATTCAATCCTTGGAAGTTACCCGCTGAAAGCGTTGTTTCCAGATATTCAAGCAGGAGCATCCGGTGGTTTGAAACCGGCCGAACCGGCCAGCTAACAGTGACATTTTCTGACGCAGGTTGGCGTCTAATTCGCCAAAGGCAAGACAAACAATGGTTTTGGTTTCGCAAGCTGTTTGGAGACGACCTGCAAAACGAGTAGAATGCGGCGTAATTCTTTTCGACAAGTGATATTCGATGAGCGAGTTCCAAGACCGATCAACCTGGGAAACATTCAAACGCCTCTGGCCGATGATTCGTGTTTATAAAGCCGGGATGATCGTCGCTGTTATTGCCCTGGTGGCAAACTCGGCAGCTGATACCCTTCTTATTTCTATGATTAAGCCTCTTCTTGATGAAGGCTTTACCTACGACAAAGTGACGTCCGATTTCCTCACTTGGATGCCTCTGTATCTGCTGCTCCTGATTTTGCTGCGCGGGGTGTCCGGTTTCGTTTCTACGTATTGCCTGTCCTGGGTGTCCGGCAATGTCGTGATGAAAATGCGTCGTCGGGTGTTCAACCATTTTATGTCGATGCCAGTCAGTTTTTTTGATAAGGAATCATCCGGAAAGCTTCTTTCCCGAATCACCTATGATTCCGAGCAGGTTGCAGCAGCTACCAGCGGTGCATTGGTAAATATAGTACGTGAAGGCGCGATGATTATCGGCCTGCTGGCGATGATGTTCTGGAACAGCTGGCAGCTTTCCGCCATTCTTTTGGTGATTGCCCCTGTTGTCGCCTGGGCTATCGGGGTGGTTTCCAAGCGTTTCCGTAAGATCTCCCGCAATATGCAGGAAGCCATGGGCCACATGACGTCATCCGCTGAGCAAATGCTGAAAGGCCATAAAGTTGTTCTCAGTTACAACGGCCAGCAGGTGGAAAGCGAGCGTTTTGATCAGATGAGCAACCGGATGCGCCAGCAATCCATGAAGCTGGTGGCTGCGCAGGCCATTGCCAACCCGGTGATTCAGTTCATCGCATCTTTGGCGCTGGTAGTCGTCCTTATTCTTGCCAATACCGAAGCAATCCGCAGTCAACTGACCCCGGGTACCTTTGCGGTAATCTTTACCGCGATGTTTGGTCTGATGCGCCATTGAAGTCACTGACTAACGTGACGTCTCAGTTCCAGCGTGGTATGGCGGCGAGCCAGACACTGTTTGACCTGATGGATCTGGACGGCGAAAAGGACACCGGTACACATGTTGCCGAGCGCGTGAAGGGCGACGTAAAAGTAGAAAACGTCACTTTCACCTATCCAACCAAAGAAGCACCTGCACTGCGGGATGTCAGCTTTGACTTGCCTGCCGGCAAAACGCTGGCACTGGTTGGCCGTTCCGGTTCGGGTAAGAGCACCATTGCCAACCTGCTGACCCGTTTCTACGAGATTGATTCCGGAGACATCCGGCTTGATGACGTCAACCTGACCGATTACAAGCTGTCTAACCTGCGCGAACAGGTTGCGGTTGTTTCCCAGAACGTTCATCTGTTTAACGATACCATTGCCAACAACATCGCCTATGCGGCTACAGAGTCCTATACCCGCGAGCAAATTGAACATGCCGCGAAACTGGCTCACGCTACCGGCTTTATCGAAGGGATGGACAACGGTTTTGATACTGTTATCGGCGAGAACGGTGTAAGCCTGTCGGGCGGTCAGCGTCAGCGTCTGGCAATTGCCCGTGCGTTGCTCCGTGATGCCCCAGTCCTGATTCTGGATGAGGCGACCTCAGCGCTTGATACCGAATCTGAAAAAGCGATTCAGGCAGCACTGGATGAGCTACAAAAAGACCGGACTGTATTGGTGATTGCGCACCGTCTGTCGACTATCGAAAACGCTGACCAGATTCTGGTGGTGGACGAAGGCGAAATTATTGAGCGTGGTGACCATAAAACACTGCTGGAAAAAGACGGTGCCTATGCGCAACTTCACCGTATCCAGTTTGGTGAGTAAATACCGGGATGAGTCAGTTTGTTGAATCACTCTGGTTTGGGGGCAAGCATAAGTGGCTTGCTCCTGTGCTGTGGCCCCTGAGTAAACTCTATGGTTCGGTTGCCAAAAACGCCGCAGATTTTCTTTCTCATGAAGGCAGGGCGTACCGGGCGCCAGTACCTGTGGTGGTGGTAGGAAACATCACTGCCGGCGGCAACGGTAAAACCCCTGTAGTTATCTGGCTCGCGGAGCAACTGAAAAGCAGGGGATTTAACCCAGGCGTCGTCTCCCGCGGCTACGGTGCTAAAGCGCCAAGCTACCCATTTGTTGTCACCCCGGAATCCTCTGCATCAGAATGTGGTGATGAACCGTTGCTTATTCACCGGCGAACCGGTGTGCCGGTTGCGGTGGATCCTGTTCGCAGCAATGCGGTAAAAAAGCTGCTCACATTGGGTATAGATATCGTTATTACCGATGATGGTCTCCAACATTATAAGTTGGACAGAGACCTGGAGTTTGTCGTCATCGACGGCAACCGCCGTTTTGGTAATCTGCATTACATTCCAATGGGCCCACTACGGGAAGGCATCGAACGACTGGATTCAGTTGATTTCCGTATCTGCAATGGCGGAACTGCGGGAGAGGGTGAAATACCCATGGCATTAAAACCTGCCGATGCCGTGAATTTGGTGACCGGGGAGAAGCGCCCGGTATCTGAATTGAAAAACGTGGTTGCCATTGCCGGTATTGGCCATCCGGAAAGATTTTTTACTACCCTTGAGTCATTGAAACTCAAGCCGGTGCTGACACACGGATTTGCTGATCACCAGGCGTTCGAACCTGCTGAGCTTGAAGGGCTGGCAGGGAAAGGTGATCATTTAATTATGACCGAAAAAGACGCGGTAAAGTGTTACCGTTATGCCAAGGATAACTGGTGGTATTTACCGGTCGATGCACAGATTCCTCAGGAAGATGCCGACCGGATACTTACCCGTATTCAAGAGATTAAGGAACAGTATGGACCATCGACTGCTTGAAATCGTGGCCTGCCCAAACTGCAAAGGCAAGCTCAACTACGACAAAGAAAAACACGAGCTGGTATGTAAATTTGACCGCCTGGCCTATCCAATCCGTGACGGTATTCCTGTTATGCTGGTGGAAGAAGCCCGGGAATTGAGTTCAGACGAGGTTAAATAATGGGATTCGTTGTCGTTATTCCAGCCCGTTACCAGTCCAGCCGCTTACCCGCTAAACCTCTGGCTGATATCGGTGGCAAACCGATGATTCAATGGGTATATGAGCAGGCCAGCAAGTCCGGTGCGGATAAGGTGATCATCGCGACTGATGATCAGCGCATCGCCGATGCGGTTGAGGCATTTGGCGGTGAGTATTGTATGACATCTGCTGACCACCAATCCGGCACTGAGCGTTTGGCTGAAGTGGTCGATAAGTATGGTTTCACAGATGACCAGGTGATTGTCAATGTTCAGGGTGATGAGCCGCTGATTCCACCAGTCATCATTCGTCAGGTAGCCGATAACCTTGTTCACAGCAATGCTCCGATGTCGACACTTGCCGTGGAAATCGATCATGCTGATGAGGTTTTCAACCCCAATGCGGTCAAAGTGGTGACCGACAAGAATGGCTTTGCGCTGTATTTCAGCCGGGCAACTATTCCTTGGGACCGTGATAATTTTGCCAAGGAACCAAAGGAAGTTCACCAGAACCTCTTACGTCACATTGGTATCTACGGTTACCGAGCCGGTTTTATTAAGACCTACATCACCTGGGAACCAAGCCCGTTAGAAAAAATCGAAGCGCTGGAGCAGCTCCGGGTGCTTTGGTATGGTGAGAAGATTCATGTTGAAGTCGCGCTGGAAACACCGCCTGCCGGTGTAGATACACCGGAAGATCTGGAAACAGTGCGTAGGCTGGTTTGCTGAGCAAACGGATCTCGAGATTTGAGAAACGTGTAGTGAGTTAAAAGCAAAGACAAAGAAAAGGGGGGATGCTGTTGCATCCCCCTTTATTTACTTGGATTATACTGTTTCAAACCTGAAGTTAGTTTTGTGTCGCCAGTTCAGGTTCACGGCGAGCCATCACCGTCAGGGTGTAACCGATAATCACGGTTGCTGCACATACCATCATCACTTCCATTACGGTCATCAGGCCGTTTGCTGCCAGTGCTGAAACCACACCGCTTGCCAGGAAGCAAACCATGGTCTGCAGGAAGTTCAGAAGGCCGGCGGCAGTCGCGCTGCACTGTTTGAAGTCTTCCAATGCTTGGTTCACTACGATTGGGTAAACCGCACCGTTTGCCACAGCCAGCAGACAGAAAGGTATCAGTACAGGCCAGATAACGGTTGGGTTGAACTGCCAGGTAATTGCGAACATCACGACAATGCTCAGTACGAACAGCTTCAACAGCCAAGGCAGGATAGCAGTACCTTCATAGCGACCCAGCAGTGAGCGGCAGCCATAACCACCCAGAATAAAGGCGATGGTCTGAGGTACATAGCTCAAGCCGATATCTGCACCTGAATAACCCATTTCGGTCATAACAAAAGGTGATCCGGTCAGCCAGGCAAAGAACGCTGCAGAACAGCCAGCAAAAATCATCATATTACCGATGAATTTTTTTGATTTTAAAACGACCGAATAATTTTTCTTAATGTCTTCAATAGGATTGCTGTCTTTAGACAGGTTTTTATTGCTTTCTTCCTGACGCAGGGTCATCGCAATCAAAGCGACACCAATCGCAATCAGAGTGAAGAAAATGCTGCGCCAGCCGAGGTGTGCTTCTAAGAATGCACCCGCCAGCGGTGCCAGAGCCGGAGACAGGGCAACCAGCGGCATGATAGTTGCGAATACACGCTGACCGGTTGAGCTGTCATAACGGTCAATTACTACGGCCTGCCAGATAACAGTAGCGGAACATGCGCCCAGCGCCTGCAGGAAACGCGCTGCCAGGAAAACTTCAATGCTGGCAGACACAGAGGTAGCAACTGTTGCGATGGTAAACAGGGCAAGGCCACCAACCAGAACGCGGATACGTCCATAGCGGTCAGACAACGGTCCGTAAATCAGCTGACCGAGCGCCATACCCAACAGAAACAGGCTCAGGCTCAGACCAATCAGAGACTGGGTAGTCTCCATCTCATTGCGGATGGTTTCAAATGCAGGCAAATACATGTCGGTTGCCAGGAATCCCAGCATACTGAGCAGTGCAAACCAAAGAAGGGAAGAAAAAGGAATATTGGTTTTCATAATAATAGTTAGGCTTTTTAAGTTTGGTGTCAGTTTATTGATAGAAGCTATGACTGTGAAACGCTATTATTTCACTACTGCTTTCAAAAAAATTCACAGCAATGTTTTCATATCAGGAATTACAGGTTATTGATGTCGTCGCACGGCGTGGAAGCTTCTCAGCAGCGGCAGAGGAACTGCACCGGGTACCCAGTGCCATAAGTTACACGGTGCGACAAGTTGAAGAGCGGTTGGCGGTGACACTTTTCACCCGGCTGCACCGCCAGGTTGAACCGACGGTTGCTGGCAAATTTTTGTCGAACAGGCGAGGGAACTGATAAACCGGATGGAGCAAGTGCGCTTTGACACCCAGCGGGTAGCGAACGGCTGGCAGGCTACGGTGACTGTCGCATTGGACAACGTGGTGCGTGAAGACCAGGTGAGCGTCCTGGTGAATGATTTCTACCAAGCCTTTCCGGATGTGGAATTACTTCTGAGCATGGAAGTGTTCAATGGCGTTTGGGATGCGCTGTCGGACAACCGGGCGGATATTGCTATCGGTGCGACAACCTCAGTACCTGTAAGTGGCAACTTTGGTTACCGCAATATGGGAACTCTGGAATGGCGGTTTGTTGCCAGTAAAAATCACCCGCTTGCATCAGCATCACATGTACTGAGTGATGCCGAGGTGGCAAGGTATCCGGCGATTTGTCTTGAAGATACGTCCCGGATCATCCCCAAACGTACTACCTGGCTCCTTGATAACCAGCGCCGAATCGTGGTTCCGAACTGGCACAGCGCGATGCAATGCTTTCTGGCCGGAACGGGTATCGGCGTTGTTCCGTCCCACATGGCACTCCCACATATTGAATCCGGTTTGCTGGTCGAAAAACAAATCGAAACGCCACCGCCAGCCAGCCCATGCTGTATTGCCTGGAATAAATCTAAACTCAGCCCTGCGCTGAACTGGCTTTTGGAATACCTCGGGGATTCAGACCAGCTGCATAATCAGTGGTTGAGATAGTGATGTTTGCCTGTTACTCAAACGCCAATGGGGTATTCATTGGATACATGAGCGTTAAGGTAGCCAAACATCACCGGATGGAAAACTAACTGCACAGTGTACTTATCTGCTACCTCACTCTGCTCACCGAAGTCTCCGATGATTTCCTGAGCTGTTCGCGCTGTGTTGTACTCAAAAAGGAAGCATTTCAATACAGTGGGTTTTCCTCGTTGGTGGTAACGTTTTATGGTGTCAGTGCCAAATTGTTCCTTTAGATGATTGAGACAGTGTTCATCTTTGGGCGTGATTTCCACGCCTATAAAACCGGAATTCCAAAGAATCCTCAGGCAGTTCAAATAGGTATAGGGTTGCTGATTGTTGCTTATTTTCTGAATCTTAGATGCAAGTTCTTCGCATGAAAAAGGTACATTGATGCCTCTCAGAGTGTACAAAATACTGCGTATTTCCTGATATCGTCTGCCGGCTTCAATAACTTGCTGGTTTGCAATCTCCAGGCTTGTTTTTCTGATTGCCGCATGGATGATTTGTGGGCTGATAGGAGATTGTTTGTACCTCAATTCCCCAAGGTCAATCGTGGTGTTGTTGCCATTTACTTTCGATAAATCGTGCGCAATCTGATGTTCTACTATTTCCCGGGAAAACCGCATCAAGTCTCTCGGACGATGTCTGGTGTGACGGAGGACATGGAAGAAGGTTTCTTCCTGGTACTGCGAATGCTTATGGCTGACTTGCTTCCCGAAGAGAGCAGTGAATGCATCCCGGTTGGCTTTGGGTTGGAACGGCCACTTTGCCACTTTCATCTCATGCTCAATTCGCGCATTGATGAACCTTCTCAATGTTCCCGGACTCCAGTTGAACTTCCCTTCATTTTGAGCCAATTTTTGCGGCTCTTTCAGTGAGCGCCGAATGCCTTTGTGCCAGGGAACAGAAAGCTGAAGCCGGATACGCTGGGGCTTGGTTTTGGAATATTCAAATCGACGGGTAAACAAATCAATCAAGGAGATGGTAAGGATCTGAGAAAGGTTAGGATCTCTCTCTTCCAGTGGGGACTGAGGGGTTTCAATCGGCTCAATCGCAACGACAGGTTGTATGTCGTAGGCTTCTATATCTTTCAGGCAACGCTGAATTGCCCGCCAGGATTCGCTCCCGAATATTTTGCTCAGTTCGCTTTGGAATCCTTCAACGGCTTCAACCTGCGTTTTATTTTGAAACATACCAGTGATATGGGGTATGAGCTTCCAGACGGGCTCCACGAAGGTTTCAACTTTGGCTTTAGATCGAACGTAAAGCCAGTGTTCGCCGGAAGGTTTGTTGTAATACTCCCACATCGTTGCCAGCAATTTGATTTCTACACGGATTACCTCAGATTCCCACATCATCTCCAGTGCTTTTTTCAGCATATTGTTGTCATCGAGCAAGAAACTTTTCAGACGGAAGATGGCGTCGGTATCAAGCCACCTTCGTCTCGATACCAAAGGTATTTATCCAATTCATCTATTTCAGCCAGTACTTCAGTCAGGGGTTTATTCCGGTAAAGGAGGTGGCCGGTTTTTCCCACGCCCCATCGGCCACGGAGTATGGCCTTGTCGGCAATGGCACCATAGGGTGTGACGTGACAGTCATCCAACAGGTCGTCGTAGATAGCATTTTCGTTACCAAAAAGCATTCTTTCCCCCAAAAATTCGGCCTTTAATCTGATTAATGTTTTTCTGGTTATCTAACTTATTAAATACAAATATGCTTTGAAAACGATGTGAAAAAAGTAAGACAGTAAAGAGTTAGCGGGAGAACGGGCTGAATGAAGTAATAAAAAACCCCGCTATCTCCAAACGGGGTTTAATCACAAAGATCACCGACAAGTCAGTCAGGGTGAGGTGGTTATTTCACTGACTTCAACGTCTGGTATCCCGCCCAAATCCGGGTTGCGGTGGTAAGCCAGCAAAGGCCGCCGAAGACAAACGCGATGGTGGTGAAGTGCATTGGAAACAGGCACATCAATACAAAACAGGCGATAGTTTCTGTTCCTTCCGTCAGGCCGCCCATGTAGTAGAGTGATTTGTTCTGGTAGACCGGGTTATCGATACTGTGTTTGCTTGCCATAATGGCAAACGAAAGGAAGCTTGAGCCGGTCCCCATAAACGAAAAAATAAGGAAGGCCGCCGCAACCGCATTTTCTTCGGGTATTGCCAGGGCAAAGGCAAACGGAACCATCGAGTAGAAGATAAAATCGAGAGTGATATCCAGGAAACCGCCGCAGTCGGTTATTCCCTGCCTGCGTGCAACAGCCCCATCTATCCCGTCAAATATCCGATTAAGCGTAATAAACAGCAAGCCAAGCAGGTAGTTTCCTGTAGCAACAGCTGGAAGGGCACCAAGCCCGATAACAAACCCGGCAACGGTGATTTGATTTGCGGTGATTCCCAGTTTGTCTGGGAGTGACGCAATAAGTGCGAGAGGCTTTTTGATAACAGGGATAGCGAAACGGTCAAGCATCTTGGTTGGATTCCTCCAGAGAATCAGAAGCAGGCAACATTGGCCATTGAATGCATTTGCCCTTGGGTGGAACATCATCTTCATCATGGGTAACCATCACGGTAGCGATGTTGCGTTGGGCAATTTGAGAAAATACAAACTCACGAAAGGCCTTACGAAGCGGACGGTCGAGTTTGCTGAAAGGCTCATCTAAGAGAAGAACTTTTGGTGATGACAGGAGTGTGCGCATCAGGCTGATACGCGCCCGCTGACCACCTGAAATATTTTGGGGAGCGTGCCACGCGATGTCACTGAGTCCTATTTCGGCCAGGGTTTCCATCGCCATGCCCTGTTTTTCGTCGGCAGTGTGTTTGGATGAAATACCAAATGCGAGGTTTTGCCAGACATTCAGGTGTGGAAATAAGAGATCGTCCTGAAACAGAATCCCTACCGCACGCTTTTCGGCCGGCAGGCTGACAACATCATTCCCATCAACATCGATGTTACCGGATGCCTTGAACACCGGACTCAGGTGCCCGGCCAGCGCACTTAATAGTGTGGATTTGCCACATCCGCTTGGCCCCATAATGGTAAGCACTTCGCCGCCGGATACATTAAAAGTCAGTTCTTCCAGCAGGACGCCGGTATCAGATGTGATGCTGAGATTTTTTACGTGTAATTGCATCCAGAGACCATCTTGTTGATTTTCGGGTTGCCAGCCTTCGGGCCGGTTCTGTCATTCGTGACGCCGCAACGGCCAGAGAGAACACCACCAGTGGCAATGCTGCCTGCATCAAACCGTAAATTGCCATGATGCGCCTGTCTTGCCCACTTGCCAGACTGACCGCTTCGGTGGTCAGGGTGGTCACTCGCCCGGCCCCCAATAACTGGGTTGGCAGGTATTGGGCAAGGCTGACGCTCATTCCCATTGCCCAGCCGAGAATAATAGCAGGGAGCAGAAGAGGGAATTTCACTTTCACCCAGGTCTGCCATTGCGAATAGCCAAGCTTCGCGCTGTTTGTTGCAGGCGGGGGTCAAAACTGCGCCACGGGCCATCAAGCGACAGATAAATATAAGGGAACGCGTAGAGAACATGAGCCCAGACAACCCAAAGGGTGTAGTGGGCTCCGGGAATCAAGTAGGTAGTGATTTGTATACCGAACAGCACAGACAACTGCGGAACCAGCAGCGGAGTCGCAATGACGACTGCCGGCAGTGAGCGGTTGTGTATGGCTCGGTACTCAAGGGTAATAATGGCAAGTAATAAAGCGACAGACGCGGATGCTGCCGCTAACCAGAAACTTTGGGAGATGAGATCAAGCAGGTGAGTGTATTCCTGCTCCCAAAATCGGAGAGAATACAGGCTGGGAACCAAATCCGGGAAGCGCCAGCGCAGGGCAAATGACCACACTGCCAGAACAGGTAAAGCAAGGAGGGGCAACAGGGCAACAACGGCGAACAATCCTTACCGGGCAGATGGACAACCGAGGAACCAGCGTATTGCCAGCGTTGCCAGAATTTCAGCGTAAACCACTCCAGACCGCGGTAGAGAAGCAAAGATGCAAAGCAGAGCGCGAACAGCAAAACGGCGCCTGCAGTTGCGCGGGGTAACAAACTGAGATCGGGATCGTTGAACCACTGCCAGATTAAAACGGCGAAGGTCGGCGGAGTAGAAGGGCCCGCTATCAAGGCGATATCAACACGGACAGGCTGTAGGCAAGCACAGCGTAAACCGGGAAACGGAGTTTGGGGAGCCAAAGAGGCAGAATGACTTTCAGCCAGCCGGAACCGTGGCTGTAACCCAGACTGCGGGCTATCGACTGGTATTGAAGAACTGGAAATTGCCGGAGTATGGCGATGCTCATTAACAGCAAAAACGGGGTTTCTTTAATCGCCAGTAAGAGTGTCAGGCCAACGGCATGCATGGCATCGGTGCAGAAAACGTGGCATTCCTGACCGGTTCCGAATAGGTTTGCCAGAACACGGGCGAACATGCCTGACGGGGCAAACAGAAAAACACAGCCGACTGCAAAGGCGACATGCGGAACGGCCATTAACGGGGAAAGCCATTTCTCCAACTTAACCCAGCGCGCAGTTCCCCAATATCGCTGGACAATAAAAAACGTCCATAGCAGAGCCAAAAAAGTACTGCCAAACCCCACTGCCAAGGAAATATAGACCGATGTGTCGACACCCGGCCAGGCTGCAATCTCCCACCAGGCGGAAAGCCCGGGGGAAACAAAACCAAGTGTTGGCAGGTAACTGAAAGCAACTGCCAACAGTCCGGCAAAACCCGGAATGAAGGGCAGTGCAGTAATCAGCAGTGCCAGCAGATACAACAGCCTAAGCATCAGGTGTCCTTAAGTAGACCTGGTAGATAATGCGCTAATGTCAGTGACCGTAACGCTCTGTCCAGGCTTTCTCCAGTGCCACCTGCCAACTTGGGTGTGGCTCCGGTATGGATTTATAAAACTCGGTGGAAGCCTTGTCGCTTCGGATAACCATGGGGTCACCCCAGACGTTAGTATCGGCTTTCCGCAACTGCGCATCCTCTCCCATCAGGAAGTTAATGGCGACCAACGCCCCTTCCTTGGATGACGCATTCCAAGGGATGCCCATAAAGTGGATATTGGACAACGCGCCGCGATCAAACGCATAGGTTCGGGCAGATTCAGGCAGAGCGCCGTTCGCCACTTTCACCTTCGCACTGTTGGGGTTGAATGTCACCGCCAGCAACAATTCTCCGTCATCCAGCAATTGCGACATTTCATTGCCATTTGCCGGGAATTGTTTGCCGTTACGCCACGCAACGGCGTGCAATTCGTCAAGATATTGCCAAAGCGGCGCGGTTGTTTCCGCAAACTCGGTTTCAATAACAGGCTGATAGAGGTGTTCCGGGTATTTGGTCAGTTCGATAAGAGCCGCTTTTAGGAAACTGGTTCCGTGGAAAGCCGGTGGTTTCGGATAAGTGATTTTGCCAGGGTGCGCTTTGGCAAGGCTCAACAGCTCATGGAAATTCTTTGGCGGATTGGCAAGGGTGGCCGAATCGTGGATAAACACCAGTTGTCCCACACCCCAAGGTGCTTCCAGCCCATCAGTGGGTTCGGTGAAGTCTTCTTCGACCGGAAGATCTTTGTTCACAATCGCCCAATTGGGAAGCATGGTAGTGATGGGGCCATAGAGTAACCCGGCCTGCTTCATAGATTTGAAGTTCTCACCGTTAATCCAGACCATGTCCACACTGCCACCGGTATTTCGTCCAGCGGTTTTCTCTGCTACCAACCGGTTTACGGTTTCTGAAATATCCGCAACCTTTACATGTTCCAGTTTCACACCATAACGCTTGGTCAGCTCATCATTTGCCCAACGCAGATAGGCATTGATATTCTGGCTGCCACCCCAGGCGTTAAAGTAGACCGTCTGTCCACGGGCTTTTTCGGTGATGGTATCCCAGTCAGGTTGGTCGGCAGAGGCAGTGAAGCCGATAGCACTGGTTAAAAGGCTCAGTCCAACAAGTAGTTTGCGCATTGCTTTCCCTTTATTTGTACTCTGTTAAGCGTCGTCCCCTCATAGCATTTTGTAAAACTGCCGCCGGTTAAAGACGAAAGTGACAAGCTGTGAGGGGAACGAAATTGTTGCGTCAATCCGTTGCAACATCTGTTCTTTACATCAAGGTCATTCAGGACCGGCTATTCACCACGCATCCATGTATGGAATTTACCTACCAGCCAAGAAGCTTCTCCGGTGCATGGGCCTGTTTCCATACTCCTGCAGTGTATTTGGTTGCCTCACTCATTGTTGGGTAGGGGTGTACAGTGCCCAGAATCTTATTGAGACCCAGGCCATGTCGCATAGCAAGGGTGAATTCAGCCAGTAATTCCGCAGCCCGTGCGCCCACAATGGTAACCCCCAGGATCTTATCCTTGCCGGGGACGGTCAGAACCTTGATAAAGCCGTGATCTTCACCATCAGCGATGGCACGGTCGAGATCGTCAATACCGTATTGTGCCACTTTGTAGGCGATGCCTGAGCTTTAGCCTCTTTTTCGTTCAGGCCAACCCGTGCCATTTCAGGAGAGGTATACGTCCCGGCAGGCATGACTGAATAGTCGGCCCGGAACTTTTTGAACTGGCCAAACAGCGCATTTACGGCGGCATACCATGCCTGGTGTCCGGCTGCATGGGTCAGTTGGAAAGGGCCTGCGACATCACCAACAGCAAAGATATTGGGGAAGTTGGTTTGCAGGTAGTCATTCACTTTCACTGTACCGCGCTCTGTCAGCTCGACACCAATTTCCTCAAGGCCGAACCCTTTGGTGTTGGCAACACGACCCAAGGCAAGCAGAACATAGTCAAATTCGACGTCTTTTTCGTCTCCGTCCTGCTCGAGTGTCACGTACTGGCGACCATTTTCGTGAGTAAATTTCACCGCTTTGTGGGAGAGCAGTACGTTCACACCATCTTTTTGCAGACCGTCTACGACTAACGCTGCGGCATCAGCGTCTTCACGAATCAGAAGTTGATCGGCCATTTCAACCAGCGTGACATCCGTCCCCAGCAGAGAAAAGCTCTGAGCCAGCTCGCAACCAATAGGCCCACCGCCGAGTACGAGCAATTTTCCGGGTTGTTCGGTTAATTCCCAGACGTTATCCGAAGTGAGATAGTTAACCGTGTCCAGCCCCGGAATGCTGGGAACAAGTGGTCTTGCTCCGGTACCGATAACAATGTTGCGGGTTGTCAGAACTTGACCGTTTACCTCTACTTCCCAAGGGGATCGTATTGTCGCCTCGCCCTGGATGCAGTCCACACCCAAACCACTGTAACGTTCTACAGAGTCATGTGGTTCCACTTTGGAGATAACATCTTTTACCCGCTGCATTACCTTGGCGAAGTCCACTGTTGGCTTATCAGCCTGAATACCAAAACGTTCAGCCTGGCTGATTTCGGCCATTGTATGCGCAGCACGAATAAGCGCTTTTGATGGTACACAACCTGTGTTCAGGCAGTCGCCACCCATCTTGTGCTTTTCAATCAGTGATACTTTTGCTTTTACGACAGCCGCGATGTAAGACGTTACAAGGCCGCCAGCACCGGCACCGATGACAACGAGGTTGCGGTCAAATTTCTTGGGCTTGGTCCAGCCTGATAAACACGCTTACTGTTAATCATGCCCATAATCCATTTGGCGATAAGAGGGAAGATACCCAACAGAACAAACGACCCCAAAACTGCCGGGGAGACAATGCCGCTCAACGAGTCCAGTTGCGCCAGTTGAGTACCCGCATTGACGTACACCACGGTACCGGGCAGCATACCAATTTGGCTGATGATGTAGTATCTGGCGACGGAAACCGGTGTCAGGCCCATCAACAGGTTTATAAGGAAGAAAGGGAAAACAGGAATCAGGCGCAAGCTGAGTAAGTAAAACGGGCCGTCTTTCTCAAAGCCTTCATTGATGGCTCTCATCTTGCTGCCAAACTTGCCCTGCACCCAGTCGCGAAGCAGGAATCGGCTGACCAGAAAAGCGAGTGTGGCTCCGATGGTGCTGGCAAATGACACTAAGAACAGCCCCCACCAGAATCCGAACAATGCAGCACCTAGTAAAGTGGCAACGGCCGCCCCCGGAATCGACAAGGCAGTAATAGATACGTACGCGACAAAATAGATCAGGCTGGCAAGTAAGAAATTGTTTTCAATATTTTCAGCCAGAGATTGTTGCCAGTGCTTGGCATTTTCCAGGGTCAAAAGTGTATGAACATCCGTAGCATAGCCAACGGCAATAAGCCCCGCCAGGATAATAAGAAATAGCAACCGATTTTTGTTCATTCGACTGTCCTGTAAAGAAATCAACCAATCTAAGGGATACCCGCCCGCATAGATGTTAATAACGTATTATTAACAATGATCTAGGGTGGGGGAATTTTCAATTTCCAGTGCCTTTTCTGTGGGCGAAGGCATCAAAATATCCCGCTTAACTCACAAGACCGGTGAAGTTTAGCGTCTATTTCAAAAAAAGTATGAAATATTTGGCGAATGAGAATCGAAAGGGCAAAAAATAAGCCAGGTCAATGCCTGGCTTACTGGAAGGTTAGAATATTCTCTACTGCTTGATAATATTCAAAAGTTCTTCGCGTCTAGAGGCCGGTACGACTGACCAGTGCGTGCCATTAATCGCACCTTCGAGAGCCCAGAGAAGTTCCGGTTTCAAAGGTTGATCGTGACTGGCTTGTACTTTGAGAAAAGCTTCGGCTGCGCCCACGTCCTTGAGTTCCTGCGCCGAGCCAATCCCCGCCTTGACCAGCATACGTTCAGTAGCTAACCGCAGGTTCGGTAAGTCTTTCAGACGGGTGATCTCTTCCTTTTCTTTTTTCTCCTGCTCTTTCCGCGCAATAGACAAGGCTACACGACCGTATTCGAGCAGTGTTTCAGGCTCCAGCCACCATGACTCATCAACCTGAAAATACTTGGTTACAACCGGGAAACCTCGTTTTGCGTATCGGTAAGGCTCAAGGGAAAATTGTTCAAAGAGAGCCTTGTTCTCCTTACCGGTACGTAAATAGAGGGTTTCTCCAACAACCAGAGCGAACATAGTTTTATCGGCGAAAACGCCAAAACCGCCGAACATAGTTCGGGCGCGGATCGAGCCAAGCGGCTCAAACAATTTGATTGCTTCTTTTAACGTAGGTTTGTCCATATCGCCTCTCGTAAGTAAGCATACCCAAGCGATGAACAAGGCTTACATCGGTACGATGTCTGGTGAAAATGTTTGCGTCGACAAGATACTGCTAACTTTTCCACGGCAACCCCGCTACCATCAGCAGCACATCAAAAAGAAGGCTTGCTGGTAAGGCCGGTGGCTTTGCGTCCCATGCTTTCGCAGTGGTTTGCCCTGTTCGTGTAGTCATTAGCGTATTGATGAGATGACTACATAAAAACAATAATCGTATTGTTGCCGTTGGGTGTCAAGCTTGAACCCGGTTCAATTTTCTAAAAAACAGGATTGCACAAGTTGCAGTGTGACGTGGGCATACTTCCAATGTGTACAGATTATGCAACTGAATGAATTTGTGGCATTTTGCGCCAAGTAATCCAATGCATAAAGGCACAGAAATTAGTGTGCCTTTATGAAAATGACAAAAAGCTCAACCAAATTAGCGTGCTACAACAGAGCCACGGACGACCAGTTCTGGTTTAACTTCAAATACCTGCTGAGTGTTGTCTCGATTATTGATACGTTCGAGCAAAAGTTTGACCGCCGTTTTACCAAGACGTTTCTTAGGTTGGTGGACAGTTGTCAGCGGTGGGGAGAAGTACGCAGCCAGCTCGATGTTATCGTAACCTACTACTGAGATGTCTTCCGGTACAGACAGGCCATTGCTGCGGAAAGTGCTGATAGCTGCAAGTGCCATAATGTCGTTAAAACAAAAAATTGCAGTAGGGCGCTCTTTCATCTCAGCAAACTTTTTGGCTGATTCAACCGCGGTGTCGGTTTCAAAATCGCTTCAAGGATCCAGTCTTTGTTCACCGACAAACCGGCTTCTTTCATGGCTTTCGTAAAGCCATTCAGACGCTCCTGGCAGGTCAGCTTGTCCAGTGGACCAGCGAGGCAGCCAATGGCGCTATGGCCTTGTTCGATCAAATATTTGGTCGCAATGTAACCGCCCAATTCCGCATTGTCCTGAATTGAGTCCGCACTGATGTGGCGCGAACCCCAATCCATAACCACCATTGGCAGGTCAGCACGCTGGCGTTCAAGGTGCGCGATCAGATCATCACTGAGGTCAGAGCACATCACCAACAGACCATCGACTCGCTTTTCTGCCAGCATGCGCAGGTAATCACGCTGCTTGGTAGGGTT
Source organism: Photobacterium sp. JCM 19050 (assembly GCA_001310455.1). GTDB lineage: Bacteria > Pseudomonadota > Gammaproteobacteria > Enterobacterales > Vibrionaceae > Parasalinivibrio. Next base: position 13,398 of record BAXG01000021.1, on the reverse strand, counting down.
GCCCTCAGTGTTACAGAGAATAAGGGTATAACCTTCGCGATAACAGTATTCTTCTACGCCGTGAACCACTTCCGCAAAAAATGGATTGGTAGACTTGGTGACTAACATCCCGAGCGTGCGTGTAGAGTTGCACTTCAGGCTACGCGCTACAGCACTTGGGGCATAGTTAAGGTCATCAATCGCAGACCATACTTTCTTTTGTGTCGCTTCAGCAACAAAACGGGTCTTGTTGATAACGTGAGAGACAGTAGTGGTGGAGACACCCGCCAACCGGGCAACATCTTTAATCGTAGCCATTATTATTAATCCACTTCAGACCTTCAGGCCGGCACTGCTGTCTATCACCCATCGTTCAATACCAAAGAATGAATCTAATTGGCATAACACAAAAACGCCGCTTTACGTCGCGGCGTTTGGTCTCGAATTTGTTATAAATTTGAGCAATATATGAACAGCAATGCTTACAAAAATTCTCATAGCTAATCGCTTGCGTTCACAGTTTATATTCGAAGGGACTACTGGGCAATGCTCTTATGTACATATGTTCCTTTCATAAACAAAAATGAGAAATTTAACCCGGTTTTCGAGGTGTTTTTCGCGATTTTTGGTTTCAGGAGAATGAAATCTAGGAGTTCAACTGACTGCCAAAACGGGTGTGGCAAGTCGCGGGTGAGAGGAAATATCAAATTTACATTGGTAAATGTCCCCCAGTTCATCTGACGTCATCACTTCCCAAGGCGTTCCATCCATTACCAGTTTGCCGTTGTCCATCACAATAACCCGATCAGCAAAACGAGCAACAAGGTTCAAGTCATGCAACACCGTGATCACGGCGCATCCGTTATTTGCCATTGATTTGAGTGTCGTCAACAAACCGTGCTGGTGGTGAAGGTCCAGTGCGGAGGTCGGCTCGTCTAATAACAACATGTCCCGGCCTTCGGTAAGGCCTAGTTGTACAAACAAGCGGGCGAGTTGGCAACGCTGCTTTTCTCCACCTGAAAGAGATGGGAAGCTGCGCGAAGAAAGCGGAACTACGCCAGTTTTCTCCATTGCGTCGTTTACCAGAGGAGTTAATTTATGACGTGGTAACTTAAGGGGATAACCACCCATTTCGACTACTTCCCGGACGGTAAAGGGAAAAACGAGGCTGCTGTGTTGAGGAAGCATTGCGACATAGCGAGCAAGATATTCTGGCGACCAGCTTTTACGCGGTGTTCCCCAAAAATTTACATTGCTATGGCGTGAGGACAAGATGTGACTAAGGAGCGTACTTTTACCTGCGCCATTGGGGCCGATAATCGCTACAAGCTCACCGGGTTTTATACTCATTGTGACACTGTTAAGCAGCTTTTTACGGCCATGACTTACAGTCAGGTTAGATACCTCAAGAGGCAGTTTCAGCGCATTGGGCTTTGTCGTAGTCATTACAGAATCCGTCCTTTTTGTTGAATCAGGAGCCACACAAAGAACGGACCACCAAGAAGCGCAGTGATGATACCGACTGGCATTTCCGCTGGGGCAACGAGTGTCCTGGCCAGAATATCAGCCGCCAACAAAATAGTGGCACCACCAATGGCAGAAACCGGCAATAATACTCGGTGATCGGGGCCGCACAGCATCCTGCTTATATGGGGGATCACAAGGCCAACAAAACCGATGATCCCGCAAAGGCTGACTGCGACTCCCACTCCTGCTGCTACCGTCAGGATCACGCCTTTTTTTAAAGATCCAACACGGACACCGGCGTATTCGGCATCTCCCTCACCAAGCAGAAAGGTATTCAGGGATTGCTGCCAACGGAATGAAAGCGCACTAATAACCAGCAGGGCCACGGTTGCCAGAATCACGGAATCCCAGTCAGCGGAAGCCAGCGATCCCATGCTCCACATTGTTATATCCCGAAGCGTTTGATCATCAGCATATAGTGGGTAACGCCTAAAATCGCTCCGCTCAGAGCACTGACAGCGATACCGGCTAGAAGCATGACAGGTACAGAATGGCCATAGGGTGTGCGTCCAATACGGTATACCAGCAAGGTGGTCAGGGTTGCGCCGACAAATGCAAAAAACGGTACTGGCCCAAACAGTACAAAATTAGGATTAAATTCAGGTGCTTTTGCGTAATACAACATTGTTAGGGCAGCTCCTAGGGCGGCTCCTCCAGATACGCCGACGATGCCCGGCTCTGCCAGTGGATTCCTGAACAGTGTCTGCATCATCGCACCGGACAGTGACAAAATCCCTCCAACGCTAAGGCAGAGGATGGTACGGGGTAGGCGAATGTCCTGAATGATAAGCTCAATGTGATCGGGTAGTGCACCAAGTCCTGGAATCACACCCTTCAGGCTGTCACTCACTGATATCGGCATCGCACCACTTGTAAGAGAAAGTAGCGCGAGAATTGTCAGTGCTGACAGTAAACAAAAATAAACCCAGTTCGTTGGTAAACGTTTGATAATCATTCCCTGATTTATCCCTAATGCGTTGTTTCTGAATTCCTAGCAATTTTGCTTTGTAAGCGCGAAGCCTCAGTGAGTGAAATCAGTGACAACCCACCCAGCAAAGCACGGCCATTGAGATTGTATACGGCGTTTTTTCATCGCTGGGGTCAGAGAAAGAGCAGGCAGAAGCCTGACAAGTTCAACTTGCTGCTTTTCTGATGGCTTTCCCCGTTGACTGACAAGTATGAATTCGGGTTGCATAGCAGCAATGGCTTCACCAGAAATAGGTTTGTAGCCGTTAACATTCCGCGCAACATTTTCGGCTCCCATTAGAGAAATAATCTGGTCTGCAGCAGTGTCATGTCCGCCTACACTTGGGGACCGTCCGGCATGAACCAACAAGAACAGTCCACGTTGGTTCAACGCACCATGTTTTAACCCGGAGATCTGTGTGTCTACGCTGTTTGAAATCTGTTTGGCTTGTTGTTGGTTTCCAGTGATGTCCCCTAACTGTTTGATTCGTTGCTTCAGACCTTCAATTCCGTTGTCAGACTCAAAAGTGATGATTTCAATACCACTCCTTTTGAGGATCTTGAGTGTATCTTCACTTCCCATGCGTCTGAGCCAATCAGATGTGATGGTTGAAGTGAAAGAATACCCTCAACAGAAAGCTGTCTGTGGTAACCAATAACTGGCAGCGAGTTTTCACTTTTCAATTGTGTTGTGGAATCAACCCCAACCAGAAGATTCGCCGCGCCGATAGATTCAACAATGTCAGAGACGCCCGCACCGGCGCTTACAATAGCTGGCTTATCGGCTGCCTGAACCGTGAAGGTTGTAGCGATAAGGAAAGGGGCAATCCGCAAAATATACGGAGAGACAAAATGGGGGAGTCTCATGTTGTTAATACTTTGTTGTCTAATGGTCTGGTCGAATTATTAATGAAAGTGATAATGAGATCAATTCGTATTTAAATATTATACATCTTGTGTTAACTTTCTGCTCCAGTTGATATGCCATCAGTGGGTTTAAGGAGGAGTAGATGGTTTCCTACAAAGGAAAAAAGCTTCAGATTTCTTTGCTCGCAATGCTTTGTGCGTCTTTTGCCGCGCATGGGGTCGAGGAGACGTCGAACAAAGACAGTGATGACAAACTGGTGGTTTATGCAACGCGAAGTCCGGAGCTCGATGCCAATCCATTGGTTAATGCAACCGTCATGAATCACGATGATCTGGAAACACTTCAGGCAGACTCGGTCCCCCAAGCTATCAAAAATCTTCCCAATGTGACTGTTTCCGGCGGTCCTCGCAGTACATCGCAGAACGTAAACATTCGCGGTTTGGATGGTCAGAGAATTGTGCAAATTGTTGATGGTGCTCGACAAAATGTGTCCAGTGGCCATCGCGCTACCTATTTTATCGATCCAGAAATGCTTGAGAGCGTTGAAGTCGTCAAAGGCCCAGTCAGTTCCCTATGGGGATCTGGTGCGTTGGGTGGTGCTGTTTCACAAAGAACAAAATCGGCCTCAGATTTTCTGAATACCGATGAGACCTTTGGCGCCTATGTCAGCCAGGGTTACCACTCCAATGATGAAAAGAGCCTGACCAGCGGGTCAATTTACGGTCAAAATAGCGATGTTGAGTATTTGGTTAACGGGTTTTACAACGACAGTGAAGATATCGAGCTAGGTAATGGCAAAAAGCTTCAAAACTCCGCATCTAGGCAAAATGGCGGCATGGTCAAGCTGTCTTTCAGCGTAAACAGTGAATTGAAACTCGATCTCAGTGGTCGTATCAACCAGATTGATGAAAGAGTTCCGAGCAACCCCGCAACCAATGCCGGGCGTTCTTCGCCTTTGGTTTACCGTGAAACCGAGGACAGCCAGTTGGCTTTGGGTACATCATATAATCCGGAGTCAGAATTGGTTAATGCAGACGCCAAGCTGTATTTCAACCAGACGAATTATACAGAAGACCGACTCAGCCTTAGGCAAAAGGATGACACTGATTTCGACACGCTTGGACTGACAGTGATTAACCAAAGCGAATTTGATGCGTTAAGTCTTCTTTACGGTGTTGATGTTTACCGGGACAGCTATAAAACCAAGCGTGACGATACAGGCAGACCGGGGACAAGACCTGATGATATCGATGCATCCGCTGACAGTCTCGGCCTTTTTGTGCAAGCAGACATACCATTGACGAAGTCCTGGTTGTTGCAAGCAGGCTGGCGTTATGACCGCTATGAGGGCGAAGTGAAAAATGGCACAACACCCGATACAAAGGAAACGGCAGGGTCACCATCCCTGGGTTTGCAATGGAAAACGACAGACTGGCTGACGCTTTCTGCACGCTACCAAGAGGCGTTCCGTGCACCTAGCATGGAAGAAATGTTTTCAACCGGTTGTCACTTCTCTATGGGGCCGATATGTAACAATTTCCAGCCAAATCCAGATCTGAAACCCGAGGAAGCCAAGAACAAAGAGCTTAGTGCTCAGATATCTCTTGAAGATAAGGGAATTTTTGACCGCATCAATGCGACTGCAACGGTGTTCCGCAATGATATTGATAACTTCATTGAGCAAACCGTGGGGCGCTCCACCACTACATTTAATAATGTCGACGAGGCACAAATCAAAGGCGGAGAGTTGGAAGCTGAATTTGTTACTGGTGCTGTGGAACTCGGTCTTGCTTACGGCAGGCTGATGGTAAAGATGATAAATCTGACAAAGATTTGTTTGGCATTCCGGCTCAGTCTATCGTGGCTGATGTGTCCTACTATATTGGAAACACCGGGCTCAAAGTGGGTACGCGATACAGCCACTATTCCTCACAGGACAATGTCAATACAACCTCCACTAATCAGGGGCCGTACGACAGCTATAAACTGGTTGATCTCTACGCAAGCTACGAGCCGCTAACCAACCAGTTGGATGGTTTGAAAGTGGACTTTGCGATTGATAACGTGACTGACGAGTACTACCGCATAGCGTGGCAACAGCTCTATGAAGCAGGGCGAAATTACAAACTCAATGTGCGTTACCAATTTTAATGGAACAAGACATGGATAAGAAAGTACTGTCGGAAAGTGAGCTGAAAGAAAAGGTTAAAACAGTTCTTGATACCGAGCCGCACCTTCATGCGGGAGGGATTGCGGAGAAGCTGGGCGTGTCTGAGGGTGAGGTGGTTTTTCGTTTCCTTCGGATATGGTGACATCGGTTGCCGGTCGTCACGCAAAAGCGATTCTGGAGTCCCTGAGTGAATGGGGACCGGTGACAACGATTGTCGCTTCCGGCGGTTCTATCTTTGAGGTTAAAGCACCTTTTCCAAAAGGTGCGGAAGGGCACGGTTACTACAATCTTTTCGGTAAAGAGGGTGAAATACATGGTCACCTCCGATTGGACCGAGTAAACCGTATTGGCCTTGTCAGCAAGCCTCATCGCGGTCAGGAAAGCTATTTTATCGGATTTTTCGATACCGCAGGTCTCTGTATTTTTAAAGTATATCTGGGTAGGGATGAGGGTCGTCAGCTCATTCCTAAACAGATTGAACAATTTATGGCGTTGAAGGGGTTAGGGAATGAGTGAAGTAAAACAAGAACGTCTGCAAAACCGACTTGGGCCGGAAATTGCTGAATTTCGCCAAACTTGCCGGACGTTACAATTAGCAACAGTGGATGCAGATGGCCTGCCCAACGTGAGTTATGCCCCTTACGCACTGGGTGGAAGAGCGTACTACATTCTTATCAGTGAACTGGCTCGTCATACACAAAACTTGCTGGAACAACCTGTTCTGTCGTTGATGATGATTGAAGATGAGGTGAATAGTAAGCAGTTATTTGCGCGAAAACGCCTTACCTTTGATGCCAGCGTCGAGCAGGTTTCGCGGGATACTGACGAGTGGCACCAGGGTATCGACGCATTGCATCGCCGCTTTGGGGAAATTGTGTCAGGTTTAAGCTCGTTGGCTGACTTTCACCTGTTCCGTCTGACTCCGGTAAAAGGGTTGTTTGTAAAAGGTTTTGGGCAGGCATTTGAGGTCAGTGGTGACGATATGGTAGATGTCGTCCACCTCAAAGATGGCCACCGCAGGGTTGAGGATAATTCGCCGGTGCTTTCAACGGAAGAAGATCTGTAATCTTCCAATGTTGAATTTCAGATAATAAAGAAGCGAGCACCAAGGCTCGCTTCTTCTCTGTTCAGTGTGTTTTCTGCGGCGTTATTCGCCAATCAGAAACTCACGATCTACTTTCACAAAGGCGACAAGCAGGTTCATTGCAGACGCGTAGAATCCGAATGGGTCCCGTGAGGCAACGGCTGTAGAGAAGGTTGGCAGCCAGTTCATCAGCATTGAATCAATAAACTGGAGCTGTTCCTGCATCAGGGCTTCGCGCTCTTCTTCCGTTTCTTTCTGGTTGCTCATAACGATGAGGTTACCGAGAAAATCCAGCATCACCGCAGCGTGATCAAACGGTTCGTTGAAGTCCTTGCGCTGGGCGATATCAAAGCGTTGCATCCAGTCACCCATTTCCTGCGCTGGCTTGTCATTAAGCAGGCCACTTTCACCGACATAGATAGAGGCGTAAGGCAGGGCACCTGTTTTTGGCGTGCTGAGGAAAAGGCCACAGAAATCAGCTGCCAGTTCCAGTTGGTTATCTTCGCGCTTTTCGAGTTTGTCCAACGCGTCACGGAATGCATTAACCGGGGCTTTGAGTTCCGGTGTCATTGCCAGGGCAGAGTAGTAGCTGACCATTTCGCCACCCAGATAGTTTTCCAGGTCTTTTGCGGTCAGTTCACGGGCAAGGAGTGAGGACATCCACCAGTAAAACTCGGCGCGCTGTTCGTTAATGGCAATAAACTCTTGCATGGTATCTCCTGGGATATCAAAACCGTTTAGCAAAGTATGTGCTACTGACTTTGGTAAACGATTCTGGCACAAGCTGAGTGATAAAGAAATTAAAGGAAATTTATTAAGGATTATTACAACTTATGAAGAGAAGGGTGGCAAAGCCACCCTTCTTTTTTCATCAAGAATCCATTGCAGGGAACAATGGGTTGATGTCGTGCAGTTCAATTGGGCCATCGAAACCGGTAACACCCGGGATCTTGCCAGTGAACTTCTCGATTTCTACCAGTGCAGTGTGGGCAGAAGTCGCCTGAGCCAGCTTGGAAGTACCTTGTCCATAGTCAGAACGTTAGGGTCACCGAAAGTACAGATAGTACCCGGCTTTCCGCCTTCCAGTGGGCTGTACCATGCACCTTCGTGCAAGCGACAAACACCGGCACTGTAGTCTTCAGTTACAACGGCACCGGCCAGTACCTGGCCACGCTCATTGAACACGCGAACGATGTCGCCAGACTTGATGCCACGTGCGTCTGCGTCAGCTTTGCTGATGTAGCATGGCTCACGGTCTGCTACTGACCAGGTTGCGCGGTAGTCAGTAGAAGAACACAGCTGAGAGTGCAGGCGGTTGTTCGGGTGACAGCTCTGCAGGTGGATAGGGAACTTCTCAGAACCTGGGCCACCGTGGCTGCGCTCTGCCTTTTCAAACCACATTGGGTGGCCCTGGCAGTCGTCGTAACCCATGTCAGCAATGGTCTTACAGTAGATCTCGATAAGGCCAGAAGCGGTGCCCAGTGGCTCCAGGTCCGGTTCCTTACGGAATGATTCGTGACGAACCCAAGGTGAACCTTCAGGGAATGTGATATAGCCTTCGCCTTCCCAGAACTTCTTGAAGTTTGGCATGCGAACACCGATACCACGGCCTTGCAGGCGTGCACCGTTGTAGATTTCCTCAACCCATTCCATCTTTTCTTTACCGCCGGTGAAGGCTTCTTCACGGTCGTAACGACGGCACAGTTCGCGGAAGATGTCGAAGTCATCTTTCGATTCGAACATAGGCTCGACGATCTTGCGCAGTGCGATAATACCCTTGTTAGAGTGGTTACCGAACTGTTCGATATCGTCACGCTCATAAGTGGTGGTTGCAGGCAGGACGATGTCTGCAAAGCGACAGGTCGCAGTCCACTGGTGTTCAACACTTACCACGGTTTCCAGTTTGCGCCACGCTTTGATCATGCGGTTGCGGTCCTGGTGGTGGTGGAATGGGTTGTTACCGACGAAGATTGCCATCTTCATCTCTGGGAACTTGATCTTGTGGCCGTTCCAGTCGATGGTTTGGCCAGGGTTCTCGATACAGTCAACGAAACGTGCTACCGGGATGTAGTTTGAGTAACCCTTGTAGCTGCCGTTGTGAATTGGGTCCACACCGGTTACGCCGCTGAAGCCTGACATCAGAGGACCAGCAGAGGTGATGGTACCAGCATCGTTGTAGTGCCAGCCGAAACCGAAGCCGCCGCCTGGCAGGCCGATTTGACCCAGCATTGCAGCCAGTACAACCAGCATCCAAGCATACTGCTCGCCGTGCTGCATACGCTGCAGACACCAGCCGCCGATGATCTGGGTACGACCGCCTGCCATCTGGCGGGCAATAGCACGGATGTCATCAGCAGGGATGCCACAGATTTTCGCTGCCCACTCAGGTGTCTTCGCAACACCGTCGTTAGTACCCAGCAGGTATGGCAGGAACTTGTCGAAACCGGTGGTGTAGTCCTTCAGGAACTGCTGGTCGTAAAGCTTCTCGTCATACAGGGTGTATGCCAGAGCCAGCATCAGAGGAACGTCAGTCTGTGGGTTTACTGGAACCACGTCGCCGCCGAAGAACTTGGCTGATTCAGACTTCACAGGGTCAATGTGGTAGACCTTGATTTCGCCTTTCTTCACTTTTTCAGCCAGTTGCTGGTAGTAGCCGTATACGCTGTGGTCAGGTACCAGCCAGCCTACCTGCAGGTTCTTGATTGGGTCAGAACCCCAGATAACGATAGTCTTGGAGTGCTCCAGAACAAGTGGCCAAGAAGTTTGCTGTTCGTAAACTTCCATTGCGCCCGCTACGTATGGCAGTACAACCTGAGCCGCACCGGTAGAGTAGTCACCGGCTTTAGCCAGGAAAGTACCGTGCAGGCCAACTGCACGCATCATCATGGTGCCTGCAGAGTGCAGTTTACCTACTGACTGCCAACCAGTGTGACCTGCGTACAGGGCGCTAGGGCCGTAAGTGTTCTGAACACGTTCCAGTTCGTGGTGGAAGAAGTCCAGAGCCTGAGACCAAGGCACACGTACAAAACGGTTATCACCGCGCTGGGTAGTGTCAGACTTCCAGCCGTGACGCAGCCAGTCAATACGTACCATTGGGTACTTAACACGTGCAGGGTTATAAACCACTTCACGCAGACCGTTCAGCATGGTGGTTGGGTGTGGATCCTGTTCAAAAGGAACAGTTTCAACCCAGATGCCATCTTTTACCTTAGCGCGGAATGCACCCCAGTGAGAGCCAGACAGGATCTCACCGTTAAAGGCTTCTTTGGCTTCGCCGGTAGCCGCCAGCGCAGAGCGTGGAGCCAGCAGGCTGGTGCCGATTACAGTGGCGGCACTGGCAGCCACCATACCGCTCAGGAAGCGACGGCGGGAGATGCCTTGTGGTTTGTTTTCTGTCGCCATAATTAAATCCTTATTTTGCAGAATCTTTTCAGGAGACGTGCCCTTGGACACGTCTCCGATAGTTCGCCTTTCTAATCGCCTGGAGCGTTTAGCCCGATTAGTGTTTGCCTGCGCCGCCGGTATCTTTACCGTGGTTCTGCAGGTACTTGAGCAGGGTACGTTCTTCCGTTTTGCTCAGGCGGTAGTAGGCGCTCATTGCTTTCAGGCCTGAAATCCAGCCGTTAGCAGTGAAGTGAGCTGGATCTGGAGCTGCATGACACGCGTTACAGGTAGATGCGTACATCTCTTCCGCGTAGTTCCAGATAGGCTGGATGTTTTCCAGCATGTGGTCTTTGGTGATCCATGCCTGAACTTCAATGTGGTTCCACTTGATGTCAGTAGCAGGGTCAACCTTGGACTCCAGCAGTTTTTCGTGTTCTTTAACGTCGCCACGGATAGTTGCCTTGAATACGCGCTTACCCATGTACTCAGTGATTACGCGGCCTTTACCGTTTGCTTCCAGCCAGCCATCGATGCTGACTTTCAGCATGTCGCCTTTCTCTTCCAGTACAGTCACTTTAGAAGCAGGCAGCAGCTTGCCGTCTACTTTGCCGTTGGCATCATCAGTGAAGTACAGGTTCTTCTCGTTCAGGGAATAGAGCGTCTTGGCATTCGCTGGTGGAACGGCAGCTTCTGCTTCCAGCTGTTGGAATGTCTTACGGTAGCCACCGGCCATGTTTGGCAGTTCGTGGGCAATACCTTTGTGACACTCGATACAGTTCATGTCAGCAGCAGCGGCTTTGTTCATTTCAAACGCAGCTTTGGCTGATTGCTTTTCATGGTCCATCGCCTCGTAAGAGTGGCAGCTCTTACAGGTTTTAGAGTTTTGGCTCTTCATGCGGTCCCAGACCTTCTGTGCCAACTCGAGGCGGTGTTCCTCAAACTTCTCTGGGGTATCAATTTTCCCGGTAACAAAGTGATGGTACAGGTCTTTCGCTGCTTCCATCTTGCGCATTACTTTTCCTGGGAAATCTTTTGGCTGGTGACAGTCAACACACTCAGCGCGAACGCCGGCAGCGTTCTTGAAGTGGATAGACTGGCTGTATTCCGCGTAGTTTTGCTGCATGGTGTGGCAAGACGTACAGAATTCAGTGGTTGAGAATACTTCAAACGTCTTGTGCATGGTGACAACACCACCCACGGCAACAGCGGCGCCAACCAGCACCAGTGCCAGGATCGAGTATTTGCTGCTCGGCTTGAGCAATTTTTTCCAAAGTTTTTTCATGGGACCGACATCCATAAAGTTTTGTTTAAAAACCAGGAACCAGAGTGGGTAAAAGTTTTTTCTAGGCTTGGATGTTATTGATTTCATGTGAATAGGGTCACCATAGGTAATGAACAGACGAAAGAGAGTTATGACAAGTTATTAATAGAGTGGTAAAGTGTGATCCGAAACACACTAAGATGATGAAAACATGAGCTATCACGTCCTCGTTGTAGAAGATGAAGTAGTTACCCGCGCTAAACTTGTGGGGTACTTTGAAAAAGAAGGTTACCGGGTAAGCCAGGCGGACAATGGTGAGCAAATGCGCGAGATTATGACGGCTGAAAAAGTCGATCTCGTGATGCTTGATATCAACCTGCCGGGTGAAGACGGGCTAATGCTGACGCGTGAACTGCGCAGCCGCTCGGAAGTAGGGATTATTCTGGTAACCGGACGCACGGATAGCATCGACCGTATCGTTGGCCTCGAAATGGGTGCAGACGACTACGTAACCAAACCTTTTGAATTACGTGAACTTTTGGTTCGAGTGAAAAACCTGTTGTGGCGTATGTCTCTGGTGAACAAAGCCCGGGATGTGGCGGAAGAAGAAGAAGCCAACGACCACGTAATTCGCTTTGGCGAATGGCAGTTTGATATCAACCGCCGTTCTTTGTCCCACAAGGGTACGCCGGTCAAACTGACCAAAGCGGAATACGAACTGCTGGTTGCTTTCTCTGCAAATTCAAATGTGGTACTGAGCCGCGACCGCATCCTGAATATGATCAGCCACCGCGTTGACGCGCCAAACGACCGTACCATCGACGTACTGATTCGTCGCCTTCGCGCCAAGATAGAGGTTGACCCTAAGAACCCTCAGGTATTTATCACCGTCCACGGTGAAGGCTATATGTTTGTCGGTGATTAACCCGGTAAGCGTAAAGCTGAATGACAGAGCCGCCCACTGAGGCGGCTTTGTTTTATCCAAAGATAAATGTAACTGCCTGACATTAATCACGGTTGACGTTGTACATTGACGAATAGGTGTTCACTGATATCCGGTGAGTTGGACTGATTTCAGTTAGCTTCCTGACGACCTCGTTGAAGGTGTTTTCTTCACCAAATGCTTTTACCAGTTCTGTGTAACGCTTTGAGGATGAAAACAACACGTGTGCCAGTTGCTCGGAGGTAACCTCAAGACTTAGGGTTCCCTGATGTATATTCGCAGGGTAAAAACCTGCAATATCACTGAAGTTAATTGCGTGGTCATAATCTGACGGGACAGGGTTCATCGATATACCCAGCATGTCCATGAATTCCTTAAGCAGCACCTCAAAGTCATAAACCAGAACCGTTGCGTTTTTGGTACAAACCCGCTTGATTTCTTCGACCAGTGCTTCGGATTTTGCATATGACAACGAACCGGCAAAAGTGATGATATCAACAGAGCCATTTTCAACCGGGATGCTTTCGCCGGTTCCCACACTATAGCTTATCCGGTCGGCTCCCTGCGTTTGTCCGATCATGGATTCACTTGGATCAACCCCCGCACTGTCTGACAGTATTCACTCAAGGCGACAGTGGGTACCCCCGTCCCGCACCCGACATCCACACCGGCATAGAATGACGGCAGGGAAGACAGGTTGGCGTTCAGTATCATCTGATGGATCGGTGGGCGGTAGGCGGCGTAGTGCTTTGATATTTCGGTGTTGTATTGTTCGCTCACTGTACGGATTCTCTGCTCTGTAGTTGCCAGGAGTGGCGCCTTATTATGCATATAAAACCCGTTGGTTAACTGGGCTTGAGTCGCATTCGGGTGGCAACAACAATTAAAAAATCAGGGAATTGAGGTGAGCGACGGGGCATGGATATGGGGCATACCCGGCAAGGACCGGGTATGCTGGTTTTATACCCAAGCCACCTCAAGGTGCGTCATTCAGAGTGATTTCAGTGCGTTCAATTCAAGGAAAATACCTGAAGGAATGGCTGTTCCCTTTCAAAGGTATTTGACACAGAAGTGGACGCACTGAAACACTCCCGAAGGGCGAGTTTGATTGGCTCTCATTCTGCGTTGCTGTTTTTTGATTTAGAGCTACTAGATCGTCAAAACAGCGCCTTGACTGACAGCCAATCAACTCTCGCTGAAAACTGCACCTTGAGGT